>CAIKNO010000787.1 GCA_903828805.1 uncultured Sandaracinus sp.
GTCGTTGCCCGCGGGGCCCGCATCGCGACGGCCCGCGTCGGTCGCGGGGGCCGCATCGGCAACGGGGCCGGCGTCGTCCATGCCGGCACCGGCGTCCACCGCGCCCCCGCCCCCGTCGCCGCAGGCGAAGGTGCTGAGGGCCATCAAGATCGACAAGGAATTTCGAGCAATACGAGTCATGAACGCACCGGCTCCTGAAGCGGTTGAGGGGCGGGACCCTAACCCGACCGCGCCGCCGGCGCATCTCCCCCCGCCGCGGGCTCCACCAGCGCGGCCGACAGGACGTCGAGGTCCACCGGCTTGACGAGGTGCACGTCGATGCCCGACGCCGCGCTCTGCTGCCGGTCCGCCTCCTGCCCGTAGCCGGTCACCGCGACGAGCCGCAGCGGCCGCAGCTCCGCGCGCTGCGCCTGGGCCTCGCGGAGGCGACGCCCGACCTCGTACCCGTCCATGATCGGCAGGCCGATGTCGATCACGACCGCGTCGGGGTCGAACGACGCGGCCTTCTTCAGCGCCTCCAGCCCGTCGTGGGCGACGTCGGTCTCCCAGCCGGCCATCTGCAAGGCCATCGACAGCATCTCGGCGGCATCGACGTTGTCGTCCACGACCAGCACCCGGGACCGCCTCGACGCACCTTGGATGTCGGGGGCGCGCAGCGCTGCGGGCGCGGGGACGACGTCGACCTCGGCCTCGGTCGGCTCGAACCACGGCAGGCGCACGACGAATTCGCTGCCTCGACCTGGGCCCGCGCTCGAGACCGAGACGCCCCCGCCGTGAAGCTCGACGAGGCTGCGGACGATGGCCAGCCCGAGCCCGAGCCCGCCCCGGGCCCGCGCGATCGTCTGGGGACCCTGGACGAAGGGCTCGAAGAGCAGCGGCATCAGCTCGGGCGAGATCCCCGAGCCGTCGTCCACGACCGAGAGCTTCACCCACTGTTCCTCGCGCCGCGCGTCGAGGGAGATCCGCCCCCCGGGATCGGTGTACTTCGCGGCGTTGGTCAGCAGGTTCGCCAGGACCTGGGCGAGGCGGGTCGGGTCCCCGTTCACGAGCAGCCCGGCCCGCGGCACCGTCACCGAGAAGCTGTGCCGGCGGCTCTCGAGCAAGGGGCTCGCCGTCTCCACGGCCTTGTCCACGACGACCGCGACCTCGACCGGAATCCGAAGCAGCCGGATCTTGCCGCTCGTGATCCGCGACACGTCGAGCAGGTCGTCGATCAGCTCGACCATGTGCCGCACCTGCCGCTCGATGACGTCGCGCTCGGTGGTGGGGTGCCCGTTCCCGCGGGCCTTCATCAGCTCGATGGCGGTGAGGATCGGGGCGAGCGGGTTGCGGAGCTCGTGGCCGAGCATCGCGAGGAACTCGTCCTTGCGGCGGTTGGCGATCTGCAGGGACGCTTCCGTCTCCTCGAGCTTCTTTCGGGCGACCTCGGTCGCGGCCCGCGCCGCGATCGCCTCGTCGGCGAGCTCCTGCGCGCGGAGCGTGGCGAGCACGAGGCGCTCGTTCATCTCCTGCATCTGCGCGAGCAGGGCCTCGCGCTCCTCCGCGGAGCGGGCGACCGCCTCGCGCGCCTCGAGCACCATCGTCCGTGCGGCCTGGTTGGTCTCGCGGCGCGTGGACTGGTCCTCGCGCTGCGAGATCGAGGCCGACCGTGCGTCGAGCGCGGTGTCCCGCGCCGAGGCGCTCTTCTCGCGCGTTTGCAGACTCGACTCGCGGGCCGGGACCTGCGACTCGTCGGGCGCGAGCGAGCTCGACCCGGGGCCCTGGGGCTCGACCCGCGCGTCGCCCGAACCATCGGGGCCGGTCGGCGGTGCGACGCTCGGGGTGTCGGCCATGGCATGGGGGCCGGGATCTGCGGGACCACTCACCGCTTCCGGGTCCTACCAACCGACTTGCCGGTGGCGTCGGGCGCGGGCGTCAAGCGCAGCGCGTCCCTGCCCGGGTCCAGCAGGGGAACGCCGGTCAGCACCTGCCCGTAGTGCCCGAGCATCTCGCCCATGTGGATGCCTGCGTCGTCGATGTCGTAGGCCCGCAAATCCTTGCTGTGCGCGCACCCGCGCAGCTTGACCACCGCCATCGCACGGCCGAGGGCGCCGTGCGCCTCCACGTAGCGCTGCAGGACGATGCCGTCGGCGAGGAACGCCACCCCGGCGGGCGTGAGGCGCAGCTCGATGTAGGACTCGATGAGCTCGCACGTGACGACGACCGTCGCCCCGAGCCCCGTGAGCGCGCCGACCATCCGGTAGAGCGATTCCCGGAAGTCCTCGCGGTAGGCGGGCGCCAGGGCCACCTCGAAGCCCGAGAGCGAGTCGATGACGACCCGCTTCGCGCCGATCTCGAGGATCAACCGGCGGAGCTCCTCCATCGCCTCCTCGACCGAGAGGTCGAGGGGGCGCAGGTACATCATCCGCACGCTCCCCGCCTTGATCAGCGCGGCGAGCTCCCCCCCGGCGGGCAGCGTCTGGAGGTACTCCTCCGGCCTCTTCTCGAAGACCGCGATGACCCCGGGCTCGTTCTGCCGGATCCCCTCCAGGATGAACTGGGTCGACAGGAGCGATTTCCCCGATCCTGAAGGCCCCACGACCATCATCGCGTATCCCTCGGGGATCCCTCCGCCCATCATCTCGTCGAGGCCCGCGACCCCCGTCGTCAGCCGCCGTCGACGGACGGGCATCGTCTCCGCGCCGAGGAGCGCGGGGTTCCGCATGCGGGGGTAGACGTGCACCCCGTCGGAAGACAGGCGGAACGTATGCAGACCCGGCGACTGCTCCTGGCCGCGCATCTTCAGCACCTGCATCCGCCGCACGACCGAGTTGCGATCCACCGTCTGCCGCATCCAGACGATTCCGTCGGCCACCGTCAGGAGCGACGCATTCTCGCCCTCGTGGTCGACGAAGTCCCCGATCAAGAAGCTCGTCGCCTCCCAGCTCCCGAGGAAGAGCGCCAGCCGCTGCACGAGGTCGTTCGCCCCCATCTCGGCCGGGCCCCGGGGCCGCCTCGTGATCTCGCGGAACGAATCCACGAACACCGTCCGCGGCGCCCGCGTCTGCACCTCCTGGAGGATGCGGGCGAGCACGGTCTCGTAGCCGCCGCGCAGGACGTCCTCGCCCAGGTGCAGGAACCACACGCAGGTGCCGACCTTCTCGTGGTCGAAGAACCCGAACTGCTGCTGGTAGCGCAGCATCTTGAGCGGCGGCTCGCCCAGGATCGACACGTAGAGCGCGGGGCTGTCCGGCGTGGCGTTCGCGAACATGATCTGGTGGGCGAGCGTCGTCTTGCCCGAGCCGGGACCGCCCGCCAGCAGGTTGAACGAGAACTCGGGGATGCCGCCGCCCAGCACCTCGTCGAGACCGGGAACGCCCGACGCCAGGCGCTTGATGTCCACGCGTTCGTTCATGGGGAGACCTCGGACGCTGCGAGCAGGAAGACCTCGGGCAACTGGGCGTGGAGGATCCGCACCGCCAGCCGCCGGCCGACGAGGGTCGAGAAGAGCTCGAGGAGCGACGTGAGCAGCGCGAGCGACGCCTCCTCGGCGACGTCCTGATGGGCCTCGAGCGAGGCCTGCAGACGGACCCACCGGGGCACCTCCACCGTCGAGAGCGCGAGGGCCAGCCAGGGATGGACGCGGCGCGTCAGCGCGACGCTGCGCTCGTAGAGCGCGGTCGCGCCGGTCGGGCCGACGAACTGAGCGAGGCACGCGACCAGGGCCTCGCAGGCCCGCGCGGTCGCCTCGGGCAAGGAGGCAGGCTCGGCGAAGCGGGCGCCCTTCTGTGCGAGCAGCCGCAGCGCGGCCTCGCGGATCTCTCCCTTGTCGACACGGTCCACGCGCGGCGCTCAACCTGCCGCGACCGACGGCTCGAGGCCGACCCCAAAGGGTCGCTCGTCGCGGTGAGGGGGCGTCGTTCGGGGGGGCATGAGGACCGCGCGCCACGCCCGCACCCGACCCCGGGCACGCCCACGTGACGGGGAGTCATCTGATCACGGGGATCGAGGCCAACAGTCCGCGACTGGGATCGGCACCACCGACGGCGCCCGGGAGACTGCGCCGACGGCGCACGGGAGACTGCGCCGACGGCGTCGTGGCGCTCAGCAGACGGCGCCATCGGGGATGCAGACGAACCACCCGCCTCGGGGCCCGCGGCACCCCTGGCACCCGCTGCCCGCGGGGCAGCCGGTCGTCCGGCAATCGGCGGGACATTCCCCGTCGAACGCCACCGAGGTGCCCATGCCCGCCGCCTCGCATGCGTTGGAGTAAGTCTGACCATCGCACCCGCACACCGGAGCGAAGAGGCTCGGGCACACTTCGGGGCGCGTCTCGCACGCGCCGCTCGAGGCGTCGCAGGAGCCGGCCGACGCGTTGCAGAATTCCCCAGCGCCGCAGGTGGCCGAGCCGCACGTCGGCGACACCGGACAGAGGAGTGCGCCGCAATTGCAAGCCGAACCGCCCGCGTACTCGCAGCCCGGAGGCGGCGCCGGACACGCGGGCGGCGGGCATCCCGGTCCCGCGTCGGCACCGGATCCCGCGTCCGTGGTGGCCCCGGCATCGGGCTGCGCGCCGGCGTCCGTGGTGGCCCCGGCATCGGCCTCGATCGAGGCGTCCTCGCAGACGAGCGTCCCGCACGACGTGCACGTCATCCCCTCCAGCCGACACCCGGGCGGGGGGGGCGCGCACGAGATGCACATCATCCCGGCGTCCGGCGTCGTGCCGGCGTCGACCGCGGTGTCCCCGCCGCCGCAACCAGACACGCTCAGGAGCGAAGCTGTCACGCACGCGAACCAGGCACCACGGACAGAAGAGAACGTCATCCGGGAAGCCTCATCGAGCCCGCCTTCGAGGTCAACCCGCGTTCGGGTTCCATCGCATGGGCCGCGCGCACCGGCTCGAACGCTCGTCCGAGCGCCGCGGCGGCGCGCCCGGCAGCACGCGTCGCGCGGTGAAGTTTCGTGTCGCGGGGCCACGGGCGATTGTCGCCCCGGCCGCGGGTCGCCATGCTCCCAACCCATGATGCCCGCCCGCCTGCTCGTCTTCTTCGTCGTCCTCACGTTCGCGCTCACGGGCCTCGTCCGCTACGTGACCCGCCGCACAGCGGAGGCGGCGGGCCTCTCGGAGCGAGGACGGAAGCTCCTGTTCGCCGTCGCCCTCGGGGCCGTGCTCGGGCCGGTCCTGCTCCGTTTCACCGGCGGCTTCGCGCAAGGAGCCATCGGAGGCGCCCTGGCCCTCTTCGGCTTCGGGATCAGCCTCACGACGATCATCGCCGCAGCGCTGCTCGCGCCCTTCGACCTGCTCCGCGCCGCCATTCGCAAGGTCCGCGCGTGGCGCACCCGGGGTCACCGCGTCGCGCCGCCCGCCCCCGCGGCGACTCCGCAGGGCGCGCTCGCCTTCGCGGTCGCGGCGGCGCCGCCGGACGCTCCCCTCGTCCGCGCCGACGACCTGAACGCCGGGGCGAGGGCCAGCGAAGGCGCCCTCCCCGTCCTGACGGCGGCCCCGGAGGGCCCGCCCGCAGAAGGCCCCGCCCCGGGCACCGCGTTGCTCACGCGCCGCGACGCGCTCGCGCGGGTCTACGCGGGCGCATGCGTCGGCGTCGGCGCCGCCACCTCGTTCCACGGCATCGTCGTCGGCCGCCACGACTACGTCCTCGAGGACGTGCCCGTGCCCCTGCAGAAGCTTCCCCGCAGCCTCGATGGGTACACCATCGCGCAGCTCTCCGATCTGCACGTCGGCACCTTCGTCGGGGACCGGGAATTCGAGGCCGCGATCGCGCTGGTGCGGCGCGCGCGCCCCGACCTCGTGGTGCTCACCGGCGACCTCGTCGATCACGACATCTCGTACGCACCCCAGCTCGGCCGCTTCGTGCGCGCGCTCGTCGAGCTCGGCGTGCGTGACGGA
>CAIKNO010000788.1 GCA_903828805.1 uncultured Sandaracinus sp.
ACGTCGGGCCGCACGGCCCGGTCCGACCAGAGCGCGACCGCGCTGACGAGCGCGGCGGCACCGAGCGAGGCGCCCTCGATGGCCACCCCCTCCATCGCCGCAGGACGCGCCGCGACGAGACGGACCCGCTCCCCGTCCTGGGCCGGCGGGACCTGCTCGGCCGCCTGCCGGAGGGCCTCGACGACCGCCGCGCGCGCTTCGGGACCCAGCGCCGGCCGCTCGACCGGGATCCCCGTCGGGTCGATCTCGACCCAGAGCATCCGGACGAACGCGGTGCCCCGTCCGCGATCCACCAGAGGCACCCTCACGCCGTGCGGAGGAGCCACGACCTCGGAGGCGAAGCGCGCCTCCTGCTCGAGACCCAGCGCGCGGGCGCGCTGCCTCAGGTCGGGGCCCACGGAGCCCGGGTCGGCGAGCATCAGCGCCCGCGCCACGACCTCGATGGCGTAGCGACGCGAGGCGAGCCCGGAAGCCTGCTCGGCCCGGCCCACCAGCGCCCCCACGTCCCCGGCGCGAAGCGCCGATTCGATGGCGTCCGCGTCCACGATCCCCCCGTTTCGTGGCGCGCCCGCGCTCAGCCGAGCATCTGCTCGAGCAGCCCGAGGTTCTCGCGCTCTTCGTCGCTCACGTCCCCGTCGGCGGCGATGGTGTCGCGCGCGACCTGCAAGAACAGGCGGCGGTGCTCGCGCGGGACGTCGTTCGGATCGACCTCTTCGGGGCGGGGCGGCAGCACGAGCCACGCCTCGACCTGCTTGGCCTCGTCCTTGTCGAGCTTCAGGCGGCCCATCATCCGGCGGACGAAGCTGCGCTCCTGGTCGGCGATCCGCAGATCCGCCCACGCGAACGACACCACGAACTTCATCAGACGCAGGCGGTCTTCTCGATCGAGTTGCTTGAGCGACATGGACCAGGGCCCTCCGGTGGCGCGGGAGACTACCGCGGTGGCGTCGCCACGTCACCGGTGGACTCACCGAGCCACCCCGCCGCGGTGCCGCCGAAGCCACGCGACGTCAGATGCCCCATCGCCCACAAGCCGAAGGCGGCCCCGAACGCCAGCAGCACCACGAGGCGCACGAGGAAGCCACGGTCGCGCCGCACCGCATGCTCTTCGAGGTCGGCCATGAGGGCACCATGCACGGACGTCGCAGCGCGGGCAACGGGTGGGCCTCGGCCCGCGCGTCGGGTCTTCCCGCACCGACCGGCCCCCCGCGACCCATGGCGACGTGCACGCGGTTGAAAGGCCCCCCCCCTTCTGGTACCAAGGGGCACGAATTTTCGCGCGGGCGCCGCACGGAGCGAGCCCCCCCGCGCATCGAGGAGGATCGAGGAGATGGCGACCACCGTCGTGATGCCCCCGCTCGGCGAGAGTGTGCTCGAGGGCACGATCGGGAAGTGGCTCGTGCAGGAGGGCCAGCGGGTCGAGCGCGATCAGCCCATCGTCGAGATCCTCACGGACAAGACGGACAGCGAGATCCCGGCCCCGTCCGGCGGCGTCGTCGTCCGGCTGCTCGTCCGCGAGGGCGACACGGTGCCGATCGGCGCCAAGCTGCTGGAGATCGACGAGTCCGCAGCCGCGCACGCGCCGGCCGCTGCAGCCACGGCAGCCACGGCCGCTGCAGCCACGTCCGCCGGCGTCGATGGCGACGGCGGACGGGCGCCGTCCGCCTCTCCTTCGGTCCGCAAGCTGGCCCGTGAGATGGACCTCGACCTCGCGAAGGTCGAAGGCACCGGCCAGGGGGGCGTGATCACCCGGGAAGACGTGCTGCGCGCCTCGCAAGGCCCCACGACGTCCGCGGCCCCCGCCGCCGCCGTGCCGGCCCCCGCCGCCGTGCCGGGCCCCGCCGCCGTTCGCAGCGCGCCCACGTCC
>CAIKNO010000789.1 GCA_903828805.1 uncultured Sandaracinus sp.
CCACGCGCCGGGGCGCGGCGCCGTCCGGAGCTTCGAGCGGTGGATCGTCGCTTCGCACGTGCATGCAGGCCGCGCGCGGTGGCATCGCCGGCTCGCCGAGCAGCTCGAGCTCGAACGCGTAGCGTCCGCCGCGGCGGGTCCGGACGAGACCGCACGACGGGCTCGGCGCGTCCTCGAGCTCGAGGCGTTGATCGCGTTTTCGTGCCCGATCGTCGATGCCCTCGATGCGCTCCCCGAAGGCGGCACGTGGGGCGCGTGGATCGAGGCCCTCGGTGCCCTCGCGACGCGGGCGCTCCGGGCCCCTTCGCGGGTGCTCGCGGTGCTCGGCCAGCTCGCGCCCATGTCGTCGCTCGGTCCGGTCGGACTCGACGAGGTCCGGACCGTGCTCGGCCCGAGGCTCGGCGAGCTCGAGCGCCGTGGCCCGGTCGACGGGGCGCACGGCGCGGTGTGGGTGGGCGGCATCGACGACGCGCGGGGCCGGGACTTCGACGTGGTGTTCGTCCCCGGGGTCGCCGAGCGCGTGTTCCCGGCGCGGTTCCAGGAGGATCCGCTCCTGCCCGATGCCCTCCGTGCGCAGATTTCTCCCCGCCTGCGCACGCGGCGGTCGAGCGCGCTCGAGGAGCGCACGCGCCTCGCGCTCGCGGCAGGCGCGCCGCGTCACCGGCTGCACGTGTCGTTTCCGCGCCTGGACCCCGAGGGCACGCGCGTTCGCCTGCCTTCGTTCTACGTGCTGGAGCTCGCCCGTGCGCTCGAGGGTCGGATGCCGTCCCTGGAGTCGCTTTCGCACAGCCCTCGTGCCGCGACCTCGCCCGGGGCCGCGATCGACGCCGCCGAGCACGATCTGCGGACCCTCGACGCGTGGCTCTCGGAGCCACGGGCCGTGCGCGCCGGGGCGCTCGGGTACCTCCTCGACGAGGCCCCCGCGTTCGCCCGCGCGACGCGCGCGCACTGGGCGCGCTGGGACGTGCGTCGGTGGCGTCCTCAGGACGGCATGGTCGAGCCCGATCCCGCGGCCCTCGCCGTGCTCGGGGATCATCTCCCCTTGCGCCGGGCGACCTCCGCGACCGCGCTCGAGGCGTTCTCCGCGTGCCCGTATCAGTTCTTCCTCCGCAGCGTCGTGCGGCTCGAACCCCGTCCGAACGAGGTGTCCGCGGGCCGGCTGGATCCCGCGCAGCGGGGCGCGCTGATGCACGACGTGCAGGCTCGATTCCTGACCCGCCTGCGCGCGGCGGGCGCCCTCCCGATCGCGGCCGAGGCGCTCCCGGACGCGCTCGGGGACCTCGACGCGGTGCTCTCGGAGGTGCTCGAGTCGCACGTCGAGCGCTCCCCGACCCCCGCCGCGGGGGTGTGGGCGGAGGCGTGTCGGCAGATGCGGCGCGACCTGCGCGGCTGGGTCGCCCAGGTGGCCGCGGAGCGGGCGTGGGTGCCCGCGCAATTCGAGCTGGCGTTCGGCCTGCCGCCCGACGCTGTGCGGGACCCCGCGAGCGTGCCCGACGCCGTCGTGCTGGGGGCGGGGCTGATCCTGCGTGGGGCCATCGACGTCGTGGAGCGCGGCGCGCTCGGGCTGCGGGCCACCGACCTCAAGACGGGCGCGGCGCCGGAGGTGCGGTCGGGCCAGCGGGTCGCCGGCGGTCAGCGCCTGCAGCCCTTGCTGTACGCCCTCGCGCTCGAGGCGCTGCGCCCGGGCGAGACGGTGTGGGGCGGCCGGCTCTTCTACGGGACCGAGCGGGGCGGTTACACCTCCGTGGAGGTGCCTCTCGACGCCGCGGGCAGGGCCGCCATCGCGACGGTCGTCGGCACGGTCGACGAGGCGCTGCGCACGGGCTTCTTGCCCGCCGCGCCGACCGAGAAGGCCTGCGGGCAGTGCGGTTTTCGCAGGGTATGCGGGCCCTCGGAGCGGGCCCGTACCGCCCGCAAGCAGGGCGACCGCCTGGTGCCGCTCGACTCGCTGCGGAGGCTGCCGTGAGCGCGCGCGACGGGGCGTCCGAGCCGCTCGTCGACGCGGCGGCGCGGGCCGCCATCCGGGACGATCACGGGGTCTCGATGGTCGTCGAGGCCGCAGCCGGCACCGGCAAGACGACGATGCTCGTCGAGCGCCTCGTGTCGCTCGTGGGCGCGGACCGCGCCTCGATGCGCGGCGTCGTCGCGGTGACGTTCACCGAGCGCGCGGCCGGCGAGCTCGCCCTCAGGCTGCGCTGGGCCCTGGACGCGGCGCGGCGCGCGGCCGTGGAGGACGCACGACACGACCTCGCGCAGCGCTTCGAGCGGGCGCTCGAGGAGCTCGAGCTCGCGTCGGTCGGGACGCTCCACGGCTTCTGCGCGGATCTTCTCCGCGAGCGTCCTCTCGAGGCGGGGATCGACCCTGCGTTCCACGTGCTCTCGGAGGACGACGCCCGCGCGCTGCTCGCGCGCGCGACCTCCTCGATGTTCCCCGCGTTGCTCGACCCCCCGGGCGAAGGTCTGCGGCGTCTGCTCGCGCGGGCGGCCGGCCGCGGCGAGGACGTGCGTGTCGCCCTCGACGACGCGGTGCGCACGCTGGTCGAGCACCGCGACCATCCCGCGCCGTGGCCGCGCGCGCCCTTCGATCGGCGCGCGGCGTTCGAGGCGATGCATGCGTCCCTGGTCTCGCTCGCGGCGTTCGTGCCGCTCGCGATGCGCGCGTCCGATGGATGCGTCCGCAGCCTCGAGCCGGTCGCGACCTGGGCCGAGGAGCAGGCGTCGGGCGCACGTCGCGCCGCGCCGGATCTCGACGTGCAGGAGGCCTCGCTCGTGCGCCTCGCGCAGGCCCGGACCTGGGGCTGGAACGGCCATGGGAAGTTCTTCGCGAAGGAGATCCTCCGCGCCGACGTGGTCGCCCGACGCGACGCCGTGAAGTCGGACCTCGATGCCTTCTGCGCCCGCGCCGATGCGGACCTCGCCGTCTGTCTGCAGCGGGAGCTCGCGCCGGTCGTGGCGCGTTACGAGGACCTCAAGCGGCAACGGGGCGCGCTCGACTTCCTCGATCTGCTCCTCGCCGCGCGGCGGTTGCTCGTCACGCACGAGGGGGCCAGGCGGGCGTTGCAGGACCGCTACACCCACCTGTTCATCGACGAGTTCCAGGACACCGACCCGGTCCAGGCCGACCTCGTGCGCCTGCTCGCCGCCGACGATCCCCGCGTCTCGGACCCGGAGCGCACCCGGCCCGTGCCCGGCAAGCTCTTCGTCGTCGGTGACCCGAAGCAGTCGGTCTATCGATTCCGCCGCGCCGATCTCGCGACCTACCACCGCGTGCGCGACGCGCTCGTCGCGTCGGGCGCGGTGCGCCTCGAGCTGCGCACGAGCTTCCGGAGCCTCCCGGAGATCCAGGGGGTGCTGAACACCGCCTTCGGCCGCGTGATGGACGGGCGAGACGGGCAGGCCACGCACGTTCCGCTCGCCCCCCACCGGCGCGCCGAGCCGGGTCGACCGGCGGTCGTCGCGCTCGGGATCCCCCGGCCCTACGACGGCGCCGCCACCTTCTCGAAGGCGGCCATCGAAGCCTCGACACCGGCCGCCGTCGCGGGCTTCGTCGCGTGGCTCGTGCGGCAGAGCGGCTGGATGGTGCGCGATCCGGCCACGGGCCTTCAGACCCCGGTCGCGCCGGAGCACGTCTGCTTGCTGTTCCGCAGGACCCGGCAGGCCTGGAACGACGCCGACGTCGTGCGCCCCTACACCCGCGCGCTCGAGGCGCACGGGGTGCGGCACACGGGGGTGGCCGGCCGCGCGTTCCACACCCGGCCGGAGGTCGAGGCGCTGCGGAGCGTGGCCGAGGCCGTCGACGACCCCGACGATGCGGTCGCGGTCTACGCCGTCCTGCGCGGCCCGTTCCTCGCGCTCACCGACGCCGAGCTGCTGCGCTTCCGCGACCGGATGGGCACGCTGCATCCGATGCGGCACGTCGAGCGCGCCGGGCTCGCGCCGGACCTCGACGCCGTGGCGGAGGGGCTCGCGCTGCTCCGCGCGCTGCACGTCGCGCGGAACGTCCGGCCCGCGGCCGAGACGCTGCGCCGTTTCCTCGACGCCACGCGCGGCCACGTCTCCCTCGCGATGCGGCGCGGGGGCGAAGAGGCGCTCGCCGCGGCGCTGCAGGTGGTCGCGCGGGCGCGGCGCTCGGACGCCTCGGGACAGGCGTCGTTCCGGGCCTTCGTCGAGGCGCTGCGGGCCGAGGCGGAGGGACCCGGCGGCGGCGCGGAGGACGCCGGCGCCGACGGTGGGCCGAGGGGCGTGAAGGTGATGACGGTGCACCGGGCCAAGGGCCTGGAGTTCCCGGTCGTCGTGCTCTGCGACCCCACGGCCACCTCCGTGGGACACGCCGATCGTCTCGTCGAGCACGCGACGGGCCGCGCGTTCGTGCCCCTCGCCCGGGCGATGCCGGCGGAGCTCCGGGCGCACGCGGCGGCGTCGGCCGCAGAGAACCGCGCCGAGCTCGTGCGGCTGACCTACGTCGCGGCCAGCCGCGCCCGCGACCTGCTCGTGGTGCCGGCGTGCGGGGACGCGCCCTTCGAAGGCGGGTGGCTCTCGGTCCTCAACGCCGCGCTCTATCCGCCGCGCGAGGCGTGGCGCCACGGCGAAGGCCGCGCCCCGGGCTGCCCCGAATTCGGCGACGAGTCGGTGCGCCATCGTTCCTTCGACGCGGAGCAGGCGGGCGCGAGCTCGGTGCGGCCGGGGCTGCATCGAGCGCTCGGGGTCGTGTGGTGGGATCCGAACGTGCTCTCGCTCGAGGCAGACCGGCCGGAGGGCCTGCGTGCCGAGGATCTGCTGCGGCGGGGGCATGGCGACGAGGCGGCCCGCGCGGCCACAGGGCGCGCGGCCTTGCACGCGTGGTCCGCCGGACGCGCGGCGATGCGGGCCGATGGGGCCTTGCCCACCGTGCCCTGGGAGCCGCTGCAGGCCGAGGCCCGGCGCCGCGGCGCGGCCGGGGGGCGTGTGCACGTGGAGCGGGTCGCGGGCCCGCCGCGGCGTGGCCCTTCGGGCCCCCGCAGCCAGGCCCTCTTCCGCGCCGCCCTGGCGGTCTTCGAGCCGACGGACGCGGCGGGGGAGATCTCGGGGCTGGTGTCGGGCCTGGGCCGCGCCCTCGCGGCGTCGGCCGACGAAGTCGCCGCGGTGGCCGAGGCCCTCGGCGCGCTCGCCGCGCATCCGTGGTGGGCCGAGAGCCTCGCCTCGGAGCGCGGCGTCCCGTGTGCGTTTCTCGACGGGCGCGGCGTGGTCGTCGAGGGCACCATCGATCTCGTCCGCGACCGCCCGGAATCTCGCCTCGCGGCGATGGTCGTGTGGACGGACGAGGCCCCGACGGAGGCCGACCGCGCGGCCGCGCTCGCCTCGGCCGGCGCGCTCTCCGAGGTCCGCGGGGTGCCCCACGACGCGGCGGTGATCGTGGTCTGAGCGGCCGCTCACCGAGCCGGCTCGCGGAGGGCCCGCGCGCCCGTCGGGGTTTCACGGCGCCGCCGTATGGCGATGCGCTTTCCCTCTCGACGCCGGAGGGGTCGTACCGTACCAAGGCGTCCTCCATGGACACCCACCCGACCCCCACGGACTCCTCCCTTCCTTCCCCGACGCCCGTCGAGCCGACGGCGAACGAGGGTCCGGACGGCGCCTCGTCGGCACCGTCGACCGCGAAGGCCTCCGCGGAGTCCGACGCGAAGGGCCCCGTTGATCCCGACGCGATGGCGTCCTCGGAGTCCGACGCGAAGGCCTCTGCTGTGACCGACGCGGCGGCCGACCCCGACGCCGAGCGACGTCGGCTCAAGGAGCAGCTCGACGCGCTCGAGCGCAAGCAGACCGAGCTGCGACGCGCGCTGGCCATCGCCGAGCACCCCGGTCTCGCCGAGGCGCTCCGCGCCGTCGAAGGTCGCGTCTACGCGGTCACGCGGGCCGAGGCGAAGCGGGCGCAGGGCCTGTCGAAGGCCGAGGAGCGTCGTCGCGAGACCCTCGAGAAGAAGCTCGGCGTCGCGCGCGCGCGGCGGGACGAGCTCGACGCGCAGGTGGCCGAGCTGGAACGTGAGCTCGCGCCGCTCGGCGAGGCGCGGCGCTTGGCGGCCGAAGGGGAGCGCACCGAGGCCCTCGAGGCGCTGGTGCACGCGCTCGGCGCGCACGAGGCCGCGTTCCGGGCCGCGGGCCTCGAGGTCGCCGCGCTCCTGCCCGACGTCGCGCGGTGGTTGCCGGAGATCCGGGCGACGGCGGAGGCCATCGTCGCGCGCGGCCAGGCATGAAGCCGGGCGCGCGCCCGCCGGCGTTCGCCTCGGGACGGGCCGCCTTCCGGGTGCTGCTGGCGCTCGCATGCTCGGGCTGCGGGCGCGGCCCCTCGACGCCCCCGTCCGACCCGACACCGCGCCCCGCGCCGACCGCCGAGGCGACGACGCGGCCGCCCGCTCCGCCGGCTGCGGCGCGGGGTGCCTCGGCGCCCACCGAAGCGGACGATCCGCTCCTCGACGCGCTCGCGCAGGACGCCCCCGGAGACGACCTCCCGGGAGACGTTCTCCCGTCGGACGATGCCCCCGCCGGCGACGCGCCGGACGCCCCCTCGTTCGTCGCGCCTGCGCCCTCGCCCGACGCCGAGGCGGGGCCCCCCGCCCCACCTCACGCCTGCGTGACGGTGGGCGACGCCCCGGTGCTGGTGCTGCCGGGCGGCGGGCCACCGAGCATCGTCGCGGTCGAAGGGGACTTCCTCGTCGCGGCCCACGACGGCGGCGGCCTCCGGATCGTGCGGGTGCGCCCCTCCGCGCTGCCCGCGCCCGTCGCGTCGCTGGCCCTCGAGGGGGTGGGCCGTCCGGATCCGTCCGGCGGTCGCGCGCCGCCTGGGCTCGCCCGGACCGGTGCGCGCGAGGTGACGGTCGCCGCGATCGACGGACGAGGCCGCGTGCTCGAGGCCACCTTCGATCCTTCGCTGCCGGCCACCGCGCCGGTCGTGCGCGAGGTCGAAGGGGGCGGCGCCGACCCGCGCTTCTCGCCCTCGGTGCGCGCGGTGGGGACCCGCAGGGTCATCGCGTGGACCGACGGGCAGCAGACCCCGATGCACGTGCGGCTGGCCGTCCTCGAGGGCGCGCGTGTCGTGTCGCGTCACGACGTCACCCAGGCGGGGGCCGGTGGGGCGGCGCCGACCTTCCTCGAGGCGGACGGGCCTGCGGTGCTCTACTTCCTCGATCCCCACGTGGGCCTGTCGAACCTGCACCGCGTGGCGCTCGGCGCGGACGCCACGCCCGGCACGACCGAGGTCGCGCGGCCCCTCAACCTCACGGCCGAGCCCGCCGCGCTCGCCGTGGTGAACGTGGGCGGCCAGCCGTGGGTGGCCTACGCGGCTGTCGGAAACCTCGCGACCCGCGCGGTCGGATTCGCGCCGGCGGGCGCAGCTTCGCCCCCGATTCCGATGGTGCCGGGCGTGGGCTACGGCTCCCCGTGTCGACTCGACGTCGCGCGCGTCGACGGCGTTCCGGTCTTCGCGCTCGAGGCGCCGACCGCCGCTGCGGCCGCCGCGCCCCACGAGGTCCGCCTCCGCCTCGTCGACGCCGCGGGACCGGGCCCCGCGCTCGCGTTGCCCGCGCCCTCGAGCGATCCCGCGATCGCGGCCCGCACCGATGGCCTGCTGGCGGTGGCGTACCGCGCGCCCCGCGGGGTCGTCGTCCGCTACGTGCGCTGCGCCGGAGGTCCGGCCGGGGCGGCGCCCTGACGCACGCGCCTCCGCGTCATCCGTCGCCGTCGAGCACCTGCTGAGGCCACACCAGGTGCATCTCCGGAGCGTCGGGGCAGCGCGACGTGGCGGCCCGCTCCATCGCCATCCCGTCGAGCGCGGACATCCGGCAGAGCCCATCGCCCCGGGGGATGCACTCCGCGTTCACCGAGCGCACCCGTGCCCGCAGGCCCGGGAGGCGCGCGTGGTACGGCGACCAGCAGCCGCGGGAGACGCCATGCGCGGACCAGGCCATCACGCCCCGCGCGGTGTTCACGAAGAGCGTCCTCTGACCCTCGCTCCACCCGGGGCTCGACACCCACGCGGCCCCGGCGCCGAGCGACAGATCCGCGCGGCAAGCCTCGACCGCCTCGACGCCCTGCAGGCCGTCGCGGGACCAGTAGGCCCGCTCGGCATCGTGGGGCCGGGTCCGCGCCGCCCACGCGTCGTGATCGACGAGCCAGCGCGCGCGCCTGAACACTCCGGGCAGCGGTCCTTGCAGACCGTCTCCGCGGGCGGTGCCCACGAGCCGGCGCAGATCCTGCCCCCGCAGATGCGAGAGCAGCACGAGGTCGATCGTGTCCGGCGAGACGCCGAGCCCCGCGAGCGCGTCCTCGATCCGGGTGCCCGCGTCGCCCGCTCCGCGCCGGGGCCGCCCTCCCCACGGCGTGCCGCGCCACGCGCCCGGCTCCACCGGATCGACCAGCACCCGGCGCTGGGCGCCGCCGATCGACAGCTCGAGGTAGAGCGCGCGCCACGTGAGGGTCGTCTCGCGGGCGGACGTCGTCCACGCGCCGTCACACGCAGCGCGCGTGGTGCACGGGCGCCGGTCGAGGGCCAGCGCTTCGATGCGGACCGCCTTCGGACCTTCCCTCAAGCGATCGCCGAGCCCCTCCGCCGCGCGCCGCAGGCCGAGCCCGCGCGCCGACAGGCCAGCGCGTGCGCGCGCCTCGACCAAGGTGTCGAGCGGCTCGAGGCCGCGCCACGCCGCGTCGTTCATCGCGTCGTTCATCGCGTCGCTCCTCGCGACGTTCCTCGCGTCGCTCCTCGCGACGCTCCTCGCGACGCCGACGGCGGGGCCTTGCGTCGTCCGGGCATCGACGTTCC
>CAIKNO010000790.1 GCA_903828805.1 uncultured Sandaracinus sp.
AGGCCACGAGCTTCGCCGCGGTCGCGGGATCGCGCGGCGTCAGCGCGACCGAGTAGCGTGGCTGGAAGGAGCGGCTGCGGCTGAGCATCGCGTCCTTGCCCCACTCCGCCACGCCCCCGCGCCGGGACGAGACGACGTGGAGCGGCACCCTGGCCGGTGTGCCGAGCGGGATCTGCCACGACATCGAGACCCGCGTGGCCCCGGCCGAGGCCTGCGTCTCGCTCATCCAGTGCAGGGACCGCCCCGACACGCTGCGGACCATGTGCATTCGATGGGCCGCGAGGTGGGCCGCCTGCGCTGCGGGATCCCCCTGCGCGGCGTATCCGAGGCGCTGCGTCATCGCGGCCGAGAGCGCCGCCGCCCCCGACGCGAGCGGACCTCCGCCGCGCGAGGCCACCCCCGCGGCGTGCTTGTTCATCAGCACCGCCCCCACCAGCACCCCGCCGACGACCAGCGCCCCCACGAGCGTCACCGCGAGGTTCAACAGCGTCCCGATGTCCATGTCCCGCCCCCTCTCCGTTCAGCCCCCCGCGGCCCCGCGCACGAGCGAAGGGTCCCGACGGAACTCGAGGCATTGCCACGAGCCACGCTCGAACTCGCGGCAGGTCGTGCCGCGGATCTCGTAGATTGCGCAGGCGTTCTGCTGCCCCGGTACGCCGAGGTGAACGCACGCGCCGCCGTCCCGTGTCGCGAACCCGACCTCGCCGAAATGACCCGGCTGCACCTGCGCGACGAGGTCGTGCCGGCCGAGCCGCTTCCAGCGCGAGAGGTCCTCCGCCGGCACCAGGATCCGACCGTCGTGGCCGGTCCGACAACAGGCGCCACAGGTCAAGCAGTCCAGGTCCGGGGAGGAGGTCGACACGGCCCCGGCATGGTGCCGTGACGCGGCCGACACGTCGAGGGCCGTCCGACGGTGCGCACCGACGACGGGCCCTTGTCGACGCCCGAACCCGTGCCACCTTGCGGCCCGCGTCGGCCCCGTCGGGACGACGGGAGGACCCGATGAAACGCACCCCGTGGCGCACGTTGCTCACCCTGTCCACGCTCCTGCTCGCCGCCTGCGGGAGCAGCCCCCGGACCTCGAACGACGGAGGCCCGTCCGCCCTCGATGCGTCCATGCGCATCGACGCATCGACCTCGACGGTCGATGCCGGCGCCCCGATGGACCCCGACGCCGGCCCCTCGACGGACCCCGACGCCGGCCCCTCGATGGACCCCGACGCCGGCCCCTCGATGGACCCCGACGCCGGCCCCTCGATGGGCACCGACGCCGGCGCCCCGATGGGCACCGACGCCGGCCCCTCGATGGGCACCGACGCCGGCGCGTCGATGCCGGGGTCCGGGCTCTCGGCGGTGCGCGCGGCCGCGCCTGGCATGCTGGCCCGGTCGTTGCCGGTGCGCGGCGTGACGGTGACGTACGTCCGCCCTGCGCTCGGAGACGACCCCGAGGGCTTCTTCGTGCAGGCCGACGCCGCCGGACCCGCCGTGTTCGTGGCGGTCGCGCCCAGCACCCTGAGCCCCGCGCCCGTCCCCGGCGACGTGGTGAGCTTCGACGTCGGCGCCATCGCCGACGCGCCCCCCGGCGGGACGATGGGCGTGCAGCGCCGGGTGACGTCCCTGAGCGGCTACATGCGCTCGGGCACGTCCGCCGACCTCTCGCGGCTGACCCAGGAGATCTCGTCTCGGACCGACGTGGTGAGCGCCCTCGACAGCCTCGAGAGCGAGCTCATCTCGATCACCGGACAGCTCGAGCCGACGATGGCGTTCGCGCCCGGCGGGACCGGCCACCGGCGCATCCAGCTCACGACCGCCAGCGTCGCCGACCCGGGGCTCGTGTTCCGCGCGCCCGACGCCGTGATCACCGCGCTCGATCTGCGGCCCGGCTGCGAGATCACCGTCACCGCGCCGCTCTGGCGCTTCGGCGCCACCGCCCAGGTGATGGGCTACGACGCCGCCGACGTGACGGTGCTCTCGTGCCCCCCGCCCATCGCGTGTCCCCCCGCGTCGCACCTCGTGATCAACGAGATCGACTACGACCAGACCGGCGTCGACGCCGCCGAGTTCATCGAGCTCTACAACCCCACCTCGGCCTCCGTGAACCTCGCGGGCTTCGCGGTCGTCCACGTCAACGGCGCGTCCGGCAATGCCGAGCTCGGTCGGGCGACGCTCACCGGCACGCTGGCCCCGGGCGCGTTCCTCGTGGTGGCGACCTCGACGGCGACCGCGCTCGTCGTGCCGTCGGGCGTGACCCGCGTGGCGTTGACGGGCTCCACCTCCCTGCAGAACGGCCCCGACGCTCTCGTCCTCCTCGGGCCGGCCGGCGTCGTCGATGCCGTCGCCTACGAGGGGCCGGTGGCGTCGGCCCGCTTCACCGGGAGCATGGCGAGCACCGCGCTGCCCGAAGGCATGACCTCGGCGGGAACCGACGCGGGCGACGGCTCGCTCCAGCGCTCCCCGAACGGCTGCGACACCGACGCACCGTCCACCAACTTCATGCTGCTGTCGCCGGCCACCCCGGGAGCGCCCACGCGATGAACACGCCCGACGACGCCATCGAGTTCTTCTACGACCTCGTCTCGCCGTACTCGTACCTCGCGAACACCCAGCTCGATGCGATCGCGCAGCGGACCTCGCGAAGGATCGAGCGGCGTCCGTTCCTGCTCGGCGCGATCATGCAGGCGACCGGCAATCGCCCGCCGGGGATGCTCGCCGCGAAGGCGCGGTGGATGGCGTCGGACCTGGCGCTGTGGGCCGGGCTCTACGGGGTCGAGCTGCGCCTTCCCGCGGGCTTTCCGGTGAACACGATGACGGCGCAGCGGGCCCTGCTCGCGGCGGAGGCCAGCGCCGGACCGGAGGCGCTCCGCACGCTCAGCGATGCGCTCTTCCGCGCGTCGTGGGTGCACGACCGCGACATCGCCCAGCCCTCCGTCGTCTCGGAGGTGGCCGACGAGAGCGGCCTCGACGGAGGGGCGTTGCTCGCCCTCGCGGCGACGGCGGAGATCAAGGCGGCGCTGAAGGCGGCCTCGGAGGAGGCGGTCGCCCGCGGGGCGTTCGGCGCCCCGACCTTCTTCGCGGGGGGCCGGATGTTCTTCGGCAACGACCGCATCGATCTGCTCGTGCACACCCTCACCGGGTGACGCGCGGGCGCGCCGGGCGCATCGCTCCGCTTGCGCGGGGAGCCCCTTGGTTCTAATCGCGGGGGCGATGCGCTACGTCTGTCTGAACTGTGGTCACCGGTTCGCGCTCGAGGAGGGCGAGAAGGTGCGCTGCACCTCGTGCCTCCGCGTCACCGGCATCGAGAAGCTCGCCGAGGCGGCGCCCTCGAGGCCCGCCCGTCCGCCCTGGCTCGTGCCCGGCGCCGCGCTGATCGCGCTCGCCGCCGCGGTCGGCGGCTTCGCCGTGTGGCGCTCGGGCGCGCATCGCGAGGTCGGCGAAGAGGTCGCGATGAGCCCCCTCGAGCACGACGCGCTGCTCGGACATCTGCGCCGGCTCCGCACCGAAGCGCGGGGCCTGACGAACCTCCTCGAGGCCGACGAGGCGACCGAGCAGATGGCCGAGCGGGCGACCGAGGGGCGTCGCACGCCGACCGAGATGGCCGAAGGCGTGCTCGCCGCGATCCGCGGGCGTGCCGCGGCCCAAGCGTTCGTTCGCTGGTCTCTCGGCGTGCCCCGCGAGGCGGGCATCGTCGAGGCCGCGACCGTCCGCGAATGGATCAGCGAGGACGGCGCCCGCAAGCGCCTGTACCCGCTCGAGGCCGCGGCCCTGATGATCGCGATGCTGCGCAGCCGGGGCGTGGACGCGATGCTGGCGCAGGCGTGGGCGTTCCCCGGCGACGGCGCGCCGCCCGACCCTTCGGGACACTTCGGCTACTTCGTGGTCGCCGTCCCGCAGGGCGAGGGCGAGCCGCACCTGTACGATCCGTGGGGAGGCCACGAGGTCGCGCCCGCGGCCGGCTCCTTCCAGCTCGTGAGCGACGTCGAGGCCATCGGCGCGGCGCTCAACATCCGGGCGCTCCACCTGCTGGTGCGCGAGAGCGACGCGTCGCGGGCGATGACCGCATCGAGCGAGGCCGTGCGGCTCGCGCCCCGTTCGCCCGAGGCCCGCTGCGTGCGCGGCGCCATCCTGATCGCGTCCGGAGGGGCCAACGAGGGCGTCGCGGAGTTCGAGGCCGCCCGTCAGATCCGCGCGGATGCGCCCCGGCAGCAGCTGCTCGCCGGGGTCTTCCTCGCGCAGGGCGACGTCGGGGCCGCGCGCCGCGCGCTCTCCGCCGCCCTCGAGCTCAGCCCCGACTACGCGGCCGCGCACGGAACCCTCGCGGCGGTGCATCTGTCGGAGGGCGAGCCCGACCTCGCGCTCGAGCAGCTCCAGACCGCGCAGCGAAACGATCCCGACCTGCACACCCTGCCGGGTCTCTGGGCGGGGTACCACGCGACCGTCGGCGAGAACGAGGAGGCGGTCGAGAGCGCCCGCGAGGCGGTCGAGCGGAACCCCTGGGATGTCCAGACGCGCCTGATGGCCGCCCGGATCTACCGTCAAGCCGGGCGCTTCGAGGACATGCGCCGCGAGGCGCGCGAGGTCGTCGAGCGCACCCCGAGCGGCCAGCGTCAGGACATGGAGCAGCTCGTGCGGCGGCTCCTCGGCGCGACGGCGCTCGAGGCGCCGCTCGAGGACGAGCCCCTCGAGGACGAGCCCCTCGAGGACGAGCCCCTCGGCGACGACGACGACTCGTTCCAGCTCGGTGCGGGCGACCGCCCCCTCGGGACCCCCGGCGCGGGCCGGCCGAGCCTGCTCGACGACGGAGCGGGCGCTGCGGTCCCCCCGGGGGGCGTCGACCCCTTGCCCTCGCTCGGAGATCCATCGAGACTCCAGCTCGGCGGATCGGGCGGAGGCAACCGCCCTCGCCTCGATCTCGGCGGCGACTGAGCCCCATCGGCCCGACCACGGCGCCGCCCGGGCCCGGTCGGCCCGGGCCCCCCACCGGACACGCGGAGCAACACAGATGTCGGAACAAGGATCGGGAGGGTTCGTACCGCTGGCGCCGCCGCCGGGGCCAGGCCCCAGCCTCGAGGATGAAGAGCGCGCGATGCGCAGCGGCCGCGGCCGAATGATCGCGGCCATGGTCGGCGTGGTCGTCGCGCTGGTCGGCGGCGTGGCGTGGCTCACGATGTCGGCACCGCCGAGTGAGTACGGCCCGCTCGGGCGACAGATCAACGGGATGCGCCAGGACCACTTCGACGCGTTCTGGGGATGCGCCCTGCCGCGGGCCGACCTCCGGGACATCACCGGCGCCGAGGCCTTGCTCGAGGCGATAGGCGAGCGGGCGGCGCGCCCCCACGCCTACGCCGAGCACGTCCGCAGCGAGTGCGTCGTGCATCTCGACGAGCACTTGCCGCCGCTGACGCTGCTCATCGTCCCCGACGATCTGCGCACCGAGACGGAGCATCTGCGGAGCGCCGTCGAAGAGCAGCGGACCGGATGGCGCGCCCTGCTCGAGCACCTCGATCGGAGCGAGACCTTCGACGCCGAAGACGCCACGACCCGACGTTTGCTGACCGCCGTCGCGCACGGCTGGTACGAGTACAAGCGCGCGCACAGCGCGCTGAACACGACGATCCGCTCGCACCTGTCGGAGTGAGCCGCGCGCGCGTCCGGCCTCGAACCGAACCGCGTCAGGCGCCGTGCCAGAGACGCGCCGACGCGCCGAGGACGCCGACCCGTCCGGGCGCGACCGCCACCTCCTCGCATGCCTCGAGCGTCCGCGCCGCGCGGACCGCGCCGGGCTCGAGCGTGACCGCGAGCGCCGCGGCCGTGTCGCGGTCCGGCGCGCGCACCTCGACCACGCGGACGTAGCCGACCACGTCGGAGGGCGCGTCCGGCGGCGCCGGGAACGAATGCGCCACGCGGAACACCGACGGCGCCTCCCCCTCCGCGTCGAGCAACGCCATCGCCTCGAGCACCTCGCCGCGGCTCGACCATCCTTCGACCGCCGCCTCGATGGCCGCCCGGACGACCTCGCGCGAGGCCCCGGCGCGGGCCGCCGTCAGCGCGGCGAAGCCCGAGAGCTCCGCATGCCCGCGCACGTCCTCGACCTTCAACGTCGCGTCGATCGTGCGGACGAGCGAACGGGCGTCCGCGGCCCGTCCGAGCTGATGGAGCGCGTCGATGCCGACCCTCAGGGCATCGAGCAGGAACGCCGGCGATCCCGGCTCGGCGAGCGCCACCTCGGCGTCCGCGAGCGCGGAGCCCGGGTCCCCCGCGCGGAGCCGGGACACCGCGCGGTTGTGCCGGATCGAGGCCTGCCACGCGCCCGGTGCACGGAGCGCGGCATCGAACGCCGCGGATGCGCCTTCGTGATCGCCCGCCTGATCCCTCAACGTGCCGAGCAACTGGAGCAGAGGCCAGGCCCCCGGCGCGGCCGCCGTGCCCTCTTCGAGCACAGCGATGGCGCTCGCGAGCGCGCCCTCGGCCCGGAAGGCGAGGGCTTCGAGCTCGAAGGCCCCCGACCACTGCATGCCGCGGAGCGAGGCCGCGATCCGCCGCGCGCCCGCCGTGTCGCCCTCGGCCAAACAAGCCAGCGCCGCGTCGTGCAGCCGCTGCGCATCCTCTTCCCGACGTCCGAAGAACATGCGCGCAGTCTACGCCGAGATGGCGCTATCGTTGAGACGAGCCTCCGTGACGCCGCCGCCCATGATCAGCCGTCGCCGCCTGCTCGCCCAGGTCGGAGGCACCGCCGGCGCGCTCGCCTGCGCTTGCAGCCCGACGCATTCCGGGGCCGCCGACGCCCCGCGGAGCACCGAGACCATGCACGACCCTTCCCGGATGCCGACCCTGTTCCTTCCTCACGGCGGTGGCCCCTGGCCCTTCGTCGACGTGGGGTTCGGCGACCCGGACGAGTGGGCCCGCCTCGCCACGTACCTGCGCGGCCTCGGGCGCTTCCGACCCCGCGCGATGCTCGTCGTCTCGGCCCACTGGGAGGCCGCGGTGGCGACGGTCACCACCCATCCGAGCCCTCCCCTGCTCTATGATTACAGCGGTTTTCCGCCCGAGGCCTACCGTCTCACGTGGCCTTCGCCCGGCGACGTCACCCTCGCGCGGAGGGTGCGTGCCCTGCTCGACGTGGCGGGCCTCCCGTCCGCCGAAGATCCCCAGCGCGGCTTCGACCACGGCACCTTCGTGCCCCTCAAGCTCAGCCACCCCCGGGCGGACGTCCCGACCGTGCAGCTGTCGCTGCTCCGCGGACTCGACCCCGAACACCACCTCGCGATGGGCCGCGCGCTGCGGCCGCTGCGCGATGAGGGCGTGCTCATCGTCGGCAGCGGGATGAGCTACCACGACATGCGCGGCTTCGGCTCCGCGCGCGGGCGGGACGCCTCCCTCGCGTTCGATGCGTGGTTGCAGCCGACGGTGACGGCCGCCCCCTCGGAGCGCGAGGCGCGCCTGCGCCGCTGGCAGGACGCCCCCGGAGCGCGCCTCTGCCACCCACGGGAAGAGCATCTGCTGCCGCTGATGGTCGTCGCCGGGGCCGCGGGCGACGACGTCGGGACCGTCCCCTACGCCGACTCCGTGCTCGGGGTCCGCATCGCGGCCGCCCACTTCGGCGACGTCACTGCACCGGTTGCAACCTGAGGCGCAGCGACCCCATCGGCCGCGGCACCGGCTCGGCCGTGCGGAGCTGAAGGGTCAGTTCGCCGGGCGCGTCCATCCCCGGCTCGAGCGACGCGGCCGAGAGGTCGCCGATGCCGATCAGCTCGTCGGCCCCCACGTCGTCGTCGAAGACGCTGAAGCGCAGCGGCAGATCGGCGCGTCGGAAGGCCCCCGGCAGCCAGTGCTCGAAGCCCCCCAGCTCGTGGCGATCGGCGACGACCGTCGTGCGCTCCACCTCCCGCTGCGCGGGCACCGACACGATCACCACGTACGGATCCGGCTCGCTGCCGATCAGGTCCCATCGGCCGCCCGTGCCGCTGACCGGCGAGAGGCTCATGCCGGCGACCTGGATCCGCACCGAGCGCGCGTCGTCCGGCGCGCGGGACGACGCGGATCCCGTCTCCGCGACCACCGCGGCGTCGCCGCGCGCGACCACGCCGGTGGCGGTGCTCGCCCCCGCGCGCGGCGCGCTCGCGGCCTCCGCCCTCGCGACCGTGCCC
>CAIKNO010000791.1 GCA_903828805.1 uncultured Sandaracinus sp.
CGATGCCCAGCAGCGCCTGGGCCGATCGATGGACCTTCTGGATGCGATCGCGCTGCCCCGCCTCGAGCGGGGCCTCGAGCGCCAGCCGGGAGAGGCCGAGGATGGCGTTCATCGGCGTGCGGATCTCGTGGCTCATGTTGGCGAGCACGAGCGACTTGACGCGGGTCGCCTCCTCGGCACGCTCGCGGGCCTCGGAGAGCGTCTCGAGCAGCCCGCGGTTGGTCCGTCGCTCCGCCTCGAGCGCCGCCATCACGACCTTGCGGCGCTGCTCGTGGAAGATGGCCAGCCCGAACACGATGCCCGACACCAGGACGATGTTCAGGACGAGGAAGGCCATCTCGGCGCGCGGGCTCTGATGGAAGCCGGCGATCACGTGGACGTCTTCGTCGACCATCCCGCTGATGACCGTCAGGACGCTGTAGAGCGCCAGCCACATCGCGCTGTGACGGGCCTCGGAGAAGGTGAGCGAGCCGACGATGGCGATCATCGCCCACAGCATCACGGCGCCGCTCGCGACGAAGCCCCCCAGGGTCCACTGGAAGAGAAAGGGCAGCAGCAGGCTCAGCAGGACCTGCACGAAGCGGGCGCGGGCGAAGTCGCGCGAGGCGTGCAGCAGCGCGAAGTTCGCCGCCGTCGCGACCACGTAGCCGAAGGGGACCGCGGCCGGAATCCAGAACGACAGGGACGCGGCGATCGTGCCCCAGATCAGGCCGCCCCCGCTCATCAACCCGCCGCCCAGCAAGAGCAGGCGGCGGCTGAGCTCGGCCCCCGGCGGCTCGTCCGGAGGTCTCCCGACCGCGCTCGCCGACGCGACCAGACGCGCCCACGGCCCCGTCGTCGTCGTGGACGGGCGCGCTGCGGGATCGGGGGCCTTCATCGTGGCCGGCACCCTACCACACGGAGAGGGCGGTGGACCTTCGCGGCGGCCCATCCCGTCCGCCCGCCGACGAGGCGCTCGACGTCGAACGACCGACGGGCCGGCGCGACGGACTCAGGGGCAAGGATGCGCCGCGTCGTGGGCCTCGACCGACGGATAGTACCCCTCGGCGAAGCGGTACAGATCCGGGCACGCCGTCGCGGTCAGGACCTCGTACCCGGTGCGGCGCCCGCAGTACAGCCGGGTCACCGACGTGGTGAAGCGATACTGGCAGGACGCATCGCACGTCGCGTCCGACGCGACCGCCGACGCGACATCGTCGAAGCGCGGGCCGTCGGGCGAGAAGCCGTAGAAGGGCGGACACGCCGCCCCGCCGACGTCGCTGACGAAGCGGCTGACGAACCGGTACGCGCCCCCACACGACACGACGACGTCGTCGACCGCGACGTGGTTGCACGCGCCCGCATCGGGGCCCGTCGGACCGCCCGCGTCGACGTCGGCCGCGGCATCGGCGGGCGACCCCGCGTCGGGCAGCGACCCCGCGTCGGGGGGCGACCCGGCGTCGTCCGGCATAGCCCCGTCGAGCGAAGCGGCGTCGACTGGGACGGCGGCATCGAGGGGCCCAGCGTCGTCCGAGCCTCCGGCGTCGGCGCCCGCGTCGACCGGCGAGGACGATGGCCCGCAACCCGCCGAGGCGAGCGAGAGCACGAGCAGACAACCCAGGAACGTCGCGCAACGCATCGCGCGAAGATGGCACGTCCCGGCCGGGAGGCCACGGGGGTGGTCCGGCTGCGACGCCTGTCACCCGGGCACCGTCGTCAGGTCTCGCCCGGCAGGGCCAACACCCGCGCGAAGCGCTGGGACGAGGCGTCGAGGACCTGGGCCTCGTCCGAGAGCCCGCGCGCGACGTGGGCGAGGTCGTCCATCGCGTGCTTCGAGCGCACGAGCGCGACGTGCAGCGCGCGGGTTCGACCCGCCATCCGCTCGCTCGCCTCGCGCACCGCCACCGTGCGGCGGTCGAGGTCCCCGACCGCCTCGAGCTGCGCATGGACCGCCGACGCCACGCCCGCGGTCGCCTCGCTGATGATGTCGAGGGCCCCCACCACTCCGTCCATCTGCACCGCCGATTGCTGGGTCGCCTGCCCCATCTGGTCCAGGTGACCCGACACCGTCCCCATCACCGCGGTGGTCTGCCGCGCGAGGTCCTTCACCTCGCCCGCCACCACCCCGAAGCCGCGCCCCGCGGAGCCGGCGTGCACGGCCTCGATCGTCGCGTTGAGGGCCAGCATCCGCGTCTCCCGCGCGATGCCGTCGATGAAGCCCACCGAGCGCGTCACCTCGGAGAAGCGGCCCTCGAGCGCATGCATCTGCGAGAGCGCGGACTGACCCTGTTGCCGCGATCGACGCACGAGCCCCTCCGCGCCGGCCGCGCGCTCGCCGATCTCCGACGCGGTCGAATGAAGCTGGGTGGTCGCCGTCGCGACGCTCGCGAGGTTCTCGTCGACGTGGCGCACGTCCGAGGAGAGCTCGCCCATCGTCGAGGCCGCCCCGGTGAGGTCGGCCTGCACGGCCTCCATCGCCCCGACCAGCCGCGCGGCGCTCTGACCGACCTGGGCCAGCAGGTGCCCGACTTGATCGTGGAACGCATGCGAGGCCTCGAGCTGCCGCTGGCGCTGCGCGCCGAGATCGTGCGCCTGGCGCTCGAGCACCTGCACCGTCTCCCCCACCGACGCGAGCATGCGCGACGCGTCCCCGGGGATGCCCCGGCAGATCGGTCGACGTGCGTACTCGCCGCGCGCCGCCGCCGACGTCACCCCGCGCGCCTCCTTGAGGGTCGCGTCGACGACGTCGAGGATGCGGTTCAGGCCGTGCGCGATGCGATGCTCGACGTCGTCGCCCTCCCCGATGGGCACGACCCGGGCCTCGAAGTCCCCGCGGGTGACGGCGTCGATGGTCTCGGCGATCCGTGCGAGCAGGTCGCTCATGGCGCGGCCTTCCAGGTCCAGCGGTCGTAGCTGGATCCGAGGTCTCCGAACGCGGCGCGGAGGGCCTCGAGACCCACCCGCACCTGGTCCGCCTTCGCCCGCTGCCGGGCCTCGATCTGCCTCACGCGTCGGTACAGTTCGGCCGCCTCGTCGATCGCAGACCGGTCGAGCTTGCGTCGGAACGAGTGGTGCCCGCGGATGGCCCCGTCGGCCCCGAGCGACGGCGTCACGTGGGCGTGCACCCAGTAGTGATCCCCGTTCTTCGCGCGGTTCACGACGACCGCGTAGACCTCCTGCCGCTGCTCCAGACGCTGCCAGCGCATCGCGAACACCGAGCGCGGCATCTCCGGGTGCCGCAGGACCGCGTGCGGCGTCCCCAGCAGCTCGGCCTCGCGGTAGCCCGACACGTTCAGGAACGTGTCGTTCGCGTAGGTGATGCGGCCCTTCGGGCAGGTCTTGGAGACGATGATGTCCCCCTCGCCGAGGACCCGCTCCACACCCGTGAGCGAGAGAGACGCCGTGCCCGTGTCCATGCTGGACGGACGCGCATCGCAAGCCCCGCGCCATCCCTCCGCAGACAGCGACGGTCCGGTCAAGGCGGGCGGCGACGCGTGCAACGCGGGCTCGAAGAACGCCTGCGCGCAGACCTTGCCGGTAGGCGCGCAAGACTTGCGCGGGCCGTTCAGGGATAGCTCTGGGGGAGCGAGAACCCGCGGGGCAGCGGGCCAGAGTCGAACGCGACGACGCGCGACGTCGCGCCGGCCGTCAGCGTCTCGACCCGACGTCCGGGGAAGCGGCCCTCGAAGTACCAGCGCAGCTCGTGCTCGGCGCGGATCGGGTTGTACGCGAGCATCGTGGCCCACCCCGGGTCGCGCACGAGGCGCGCGAGCCGGTCCTCGAAGCGGCCGGGGCGCAGCGTGCGGCGCGCCCGTTCGAGGGCCCCCGCGGCGAGCCTCGGCGCGTCGCGCAGCCTCGGCTTGCCCGCGACCATGTCGACGACCAGCAGACGGCCGCCCGGGGAGAGGACCCGGCGGATCTCGGCCATGATCGGATCCCAGTCCAGATACCGCCACGAGAGCATCGAGACGACCACGTCGATGGAGGCGTCTTCACAGGGAAGAAAGGGCCCGTCGACCGACGCGAAGCGCAGGTTCGGGACGTGTCCGAAGCGCGCGCGGGC
>CAIKNO010000792.1 GCA_903828805.1 uncultured Sandaracinus sp.
AGATCTCCCCATCAGACCCCTCGTAGACTACGAGGTTGATAGGCCAGGGGTGGAAGCCCTGCAAAGGGCGGAGCTGACTGGTACTAATCGGTCGAACGGCTTGATCGTATCTCTAAGCGTATTCACGGCCCCTGCCAGCGTCCGAAAGGGCAATGTGGGAGTCGCTCCTCGTTTGAGTTAGCCCGCTGCTCTCGAAGTCAGAATTGGGTGCACAGCGACGATTCCAATCACGTGTCGTTGAAAACTGAGCAGCCTCAGATTCCTCGGTGGCGATAGCGGAAGGGTCATACCCGATCCCATCCCGAACTCGGTCGTCAAGCCTTCCAACGTCGATGGTACTGCAAAGGTGACTTTGTGGGAGAGTAGAACGCTGCCGGGGTCCTATTAGAAAGCCCCTCATTGGTCATAAGCCAATGAGGGGCTTTCGCTTTTCGAAGGACTCGAGGCAGGGGTGTGCGCGCGAAGAGCGCCCAGACCCTGGGAGGCGCTTCGACTACCGCTTCTGGCCCTTGCCCTTGCGTGGGGCCCGCTGCGAAACGGGCGCTGCCGGCGGCGTGTAGTCGCGGTCGAGGCAGAGCGACACCGCGAAGGTGTCCACGGCAGGCCACGCCTCGGTCAGGCGCCTGGTCCAGGGCTCGCTGGCGTTCCAGATCACGTCTCCGACGAGCCGCTCGCCGCCCTCGTGCGCCAGCGCGCGCACCCGCTCGAGCACGGTTCGATCCGTGACCCAGGTGCCGTACGAATCGACGCCGTTGCGATAACAAACCACTGTGACCGGGGCACCGCCCATCGACGATCCTCCTCGCGCACTGCCTCGGCGCATCGGATCGCCGGTGCGTGCGCGCCGTCAAGGGGTTCTCGTCGCTACGGTGCGCGGAGGGCGAGGCTAAGCACATTGACGCGGTCGGCCGCGCCCGCCACATTGGCCACCACGCCCTCCCAGACGAAGAGCGCGCCCGCGCCGGGGCGAAACCCGCGCGCGACGAAGGGCGCGAGGAGTGCGGCGTCGAGGTCGGGCGACGCGAGGTCGCAGGGCACGTAGCCCACGCGCGGCGGGACGGTGACCGCGGCCGCAGAGAGGCTCGCGTAGGGGTCGTCGAAGAGGCGCTCGCTCGCGGGGAGGAGGGCCTCGTTGGCGCGAATCTGCGCGATGGACCAGGCCGTGTCGGAGACGGTCAACATCGGCGGGAGGGTACAACACGCGGGAGATGGCAGCGGGGCGTGCGGCGGGCTTGACGAGGGGGGCCATCGGGCGCTCCATCGCGGCGCCCTCGATGAGCAAGATGGTGATCGAGTCAGACGTGGAGCGCGTGGTGAACACGTACCTCGATCAGTTCGAGACGACGCGCTTCCGCTACGAGCTCGACGGAGCGTCGGTGACGCTTCAGACGAAGCGCTTCGACAACGGCCGCGGCGCCCTCGAAGCGCGCGCGGCGCGAGCGCCCTGGAGCGCGATCAAGACGGGCGTCGCCACCGAGATCGCAGGCGGCGGCTTTCTCAGGCTGCACGTCAACGGCGAGCGCGACGTCTTCTTCGACACCTCGACGAAGCAGATCGTCCGGCCCGCCACGCACACGCTCCGCCTCGCGCTCGGCGGCGCCGGTCAAGCGCCCGGCACGTGGAGCGACGCGCTCGATCATCTCCGTCGAACGCTGCGCTACCTCGCGCAGGCCTTCGAGGGGCGTGATGTGACCTTCGCGCTCGATGAGAGCCTTCACGATCGCATCTTCGCGCCCGAGCGCACGTGCAAGGCCGTCACCGTGTCGTCGAACGCGGAGCCGAAGCTGCGGGTGACCTTTCACCGCAACCCCGCCACGCTGCGATTCGAGGTCGTCGACCCCGCGTCTCCGATCATATGGGAGGGACACGGGACCCTCGGCAAGAGGCTCACGCTCTTGTTCAACGGCGCGACCCTCGACGCCGCGATCGAACGCAAGCTGAAGAAGCATCGCAAGACGCTCGAGCCCGGCTTGTTGTGAAGAGGCGCGTCGGGAGCCCGCGCGCGCCAGACATCGTCGGATTTGCGCAGCCGTCCAGACGTGAAGGGCTCCGCCGGGCAGCCCTTTGTGTGTAGGACGGATGGCTCATCGCGCCGCGCGCCGATCGGAGACACCCGACGCTGTCCGGTGCATACTCCCGCGCGATGAGCGCGGCTGAGCGTTTGACCTTGTCCTACGACGAGTACATCGCGCTGGAGGCGGCCACCGGCCTGCGCCACCAGTACGTCGACGGCGTCGCGTACGCGATGGCGGGGGCGGAGCCCGAGCACGCGAACATCACCGCCAACGTGATCGCGGCACTCGCCAACCTCCTGCGGGGGGGACGCTGTCGGGTGTACTCCTCGGACCTGAAGCTGCGGATCCCCGAGACAGGCAACGCGTACTATGCCGACGCGGCCGTCGTGTGCGGGAGGTTCACGCGGCACCCCGGAGACCCCATCGCGGTGACCAACCCGACGCTGCTGGTGGAGGTGCTCTCCCCCTCGGCGGAGACCTTCGACCGCGGCGACAAGTTCGCCGACTACCAGCGCCTCGCCTCGCTCCGCCACTACCTGCTCGTCTCGACCCGCACCCGACGCGTGGAGCACTACCGCCGCAACGACGACGGCACGTGGACCTACACCGCGGCGGTCGTGGGCGCGTCGGTCGACCTCGCCGACTTCGGCGGCGCGCTCGCCGTGGGCGACCTCTACATCGCCGAGTCCGACTGAGCTCCCGCCGTCGCCCGACGCGCACCCCGAAGGTGCCCGACGCCTGAACCCTCATCGTTCCCCAAATTCTCGTCGGGCGCGGCGCAAGCACACCGGGCTGTCGGTTTGTGTACGAGCCCCCACCCCCGCTTCCGCGCGCCTCGCCCCCGCGGGAGCGCTCCGTTCGGCACACAAGTCGACCAATGATCTGATTCCACGGTGTTTCTGGTGACTGTCGCCGCGTCGACCTACGGGCTAGAGCTCCGAGACATGTCGACGTTTTCTGACCTCATCCTGCCGAGCAATCTGGTGGAGTCGATCTGGGGCGACGTGGCGTTGCCCGACGC
>CAIKNO010000793.1 GCA_903828805.1 uncultured Sandaracinus sp.
CCGCGGCGATGCGCGACGCGACCATCCAGCCCTCCTCACATCCCGCGAGGATCAATCGAAACCCGAACTCCTCCGCGAGGTCAATCGCCCGAAGGATGTCGGTCGAACGCGCCGTGCGCACGACGACCGGCAACTCTCCCGACAGCGCTTGCGACACGCGCTCGAGGTCGAGCCGGCTGGCGTGGCTGTCGCGGAACTCGCCTCGATCGAAACTGCTCCTCTGGCGGCTGAACAGCCGCGCATCATCGAGCAGCTCTCGCAAGGCGGTCAGCGCTGCGCTTCGCGCACCGCCGGCCGCGTCGAACCCCTCATCGTCGAGATGAACGTGGAGCGCCAGCGCGGCCCTCGCGATCACCCGAGACGGATCCCGTCCGGCGAGATCGACCCACGCGCTCGTGCCCTGCACGAGACCTCCCTCCGGAACGCTCATCGCGGTCGTGACGCCTCCGAGGCGCGCCACGGGGATCAGCGTGGACAGCGGGTTGTAACCGTCGGCGGCGGAGAAGGATGCGCGGATGGGATCGCTCGCGCCGGCGTCCCCTTCGAGGCCGGTGTCTTGCGTGGAGCCTTCGAGCTCGATCTCGTGCAGGCCGAGGGAGGTCATCGTCGAGATGAGCCCCGGGGTGATGATCATCCCGCGGGCGTCGATCGGGGTCGCGCCTTCGGGAACGGGGCCGCCCGGCGTGACGGACACGATCCGCTCATCGCGGACGATCACCGTCGCGTTCTCGATCACGGGGCCATCGCCGGGATGCACCGTGCCACCCACGAGGGCGAGGGTGGTCGAGGCCGCCGGCGTCGTCGGCGTCCTCGCCTGCGGAGCACGGCGCGCGGTTCGCGGCGCCCCGTCCTGCGCCGCGGTCGGCGGCACGTTCAGCAGTACCGCCAGCGCACAGGCCGCGGTGACGCCAGAGGCCACACGCCGGACGCTCGTCGCGAGCGACGTCATCGCGCACCTCCCGACGTGGCGCGGGACGTCCCGTCCGGCTCCGGTTCGAGGTCGAGCCCGAGCTCGAAGTCGGTGCGGTACGGCGGCCTGGTACGGTCATGCTCGAGGATGCCGTCCACGAAGACCAGATCCGCGCGCGCAAAGGTCGAGAGCGGGTGGGCAGACCAAACGACGATGTCGGCCATCTTTCCGGCCTCCAGCGTGCCTGTCCGGTCCTCGATACCGAGCGTCCATGCGGGCTCGGCGGTGATCCATCGCAAGGCTTGGTCCTCGGTCACGTCGATGCCGGCCGCGCGCCCCGACGTCATGCCCTTGGCCGCTTCTTGGTTGAGCCGCTGAATGAGCATCGGAGAGTCGGAGTGCAGAACGGTTCGGACCCCGGCCTCGGTCAGCAGCGCGAGGTTCTCGGGGATGGCGTCGAACGCCTCGAGCTTGAAGCCCCACCAGTCCGCCCACGTGCTCACCGAGATCTGTTCGGCCGCGAGGAGATCACGGATTTTGTAGGCCTCCACCGCATGATGAAAGGCACGGATCCGGAAGCCGAACTCATGGCTGACCTCGATCATCCGGGCCATCTCGTCCGCGCGGTAGCAGTGCATCTGGACGAGCACCCTGCCCTGCACTGCACCGAGGAGCAGTTCACGACCGAAGTCCCGCGAGGGCGGAGCGGGCGCCGGACCGGGATCGTCTGGTGCGGCCGAGGCCGCTGCGCCTTCGGTGTCGGCCGTGCTCGAGTCGTTCGGGGTCGTCGATCCCTGGGCCTCGGCAAACCGGGCCTGTCGGATGGCCCAAAGGCGATGGTTCTGCTGCCAATCGGACCACTGATGGCCGTACTCGATCGCGTCCTGGAACGCCCTGCGGTATCCCGCGACGTTCCCCATCCGTGTGGAAGGCGCTTGGTGCTGCGCCCCGTAGACCCGCTTCGGGTTCTCCCCGCAGGCCATCTTCATGGTGTCGGGCGCGTTCGGAAAGATCATCTCCGACACGCTCCGACCGAGATGCATCTTGACGGTCTCGCCGGCCCCCCCGATCAGGTTCGCCGAACCGGGCAGGACCTGGATCGTCGTCACTCCGGCCTGCAGCGCGCGCGCCAGCGAGGGGTCCTGGGGCCAGAACGAGTCGGCTGCGCGCACCTGCGCCGTGACCGGGCTCGTCGCTTCGTTGCCGTCGTCGTGGGCCTGCACGCTCGGCACCGGATAGACGCCCATGTGCGAATGCGTGTCGATGATTCCAGGGGTGACGAATCGTCCGCGGACGTCGATGACCTGAGCGCCCGGAGGGATCTCGACCTCGTCGTCGGCGCCGACCTGGACGATCCGCCCGTCCTCCATCCACACGACACCGCCCGGGATGATCCTGCCGGTGGCCGTCATCACGGTGCCGCCGACCAGCGCGATCGCCCCGGACTCGATCGAGGCCTCGACGGGGCGCTCGGTGTCCCATGGAAGCACGGGAAGTGGGGGCGCCGGAGGCCGTGCCGCATGGCCGATGGCTCGCGGGGGCGCCGAGCCGCACGCTCCGAGGGCCAAGGCGAGGATGAGAGGAAGACTGACGCGACGCACCATGGGGCGCAGCGTATCTCAGCGACACGCCACGGGGAATCATCCGCTCTCGAGGGCTCGGGCCTTCCGACGAGCGCGCTCGAGGACCGGGAGCATGAGGCGTTGCGCCTCCGACGTCTCGACCACGGTGATCTCATCTCGCTCGAGCAGGTCGCCCGCAGCACCGAGAAAGAGCTCGAGGCCACGCTCGGCCGTGATCCCCTCGAGGCTTCGTCCGGGAAGCGCGAGGGCGGCCGTGCGGGCCCGGAGCTTCCGGAGCACGTCCATCGCGGCGTCGATGCTCGTCAGGAACACGGTCTCGTCGAACCCGAGTCGGGATCCCGTCCCGAGCAAGACAAGCTTCTCGAACGAGAGCCGCGGGCGTGTGGGCACCAGGACGCGCTCCCCCCGCGCTCCGGTCACACGACCTTGTGCGATCAGGCGTGAGAGCGCACCGCAGAGTCGCCAGTCGACCAGGCCTGCAGCGCCCCTCAGCGGACGCTCATCGGACGCGATGGGGAGCAGGAGAACGTCGCATCGCAACTCGTCGAGGGCACCCAGCTCCGCCGCCACGAAGCGCAGTTCCACGCCGGGTCACTCCTTGCCGAGCTCGCTCGCGATGCGGTCGAGCACGCCGTTCACGAAGCCCGAACTCCCGTCGCTTCCATATCGCTTGGCGAGTTCCACCGCCTCGTTCAACGTCACGCGCTTGGGCACGTCCGGCACGCCGAGGAGCTCGAAGGTCGCAAGCCGCAGGATGTTCCGGTCGACACGCGTCATGCGCTCGAGGCGCCAGTGCTGGCTCACGCCGCGGATGATCTCGTCGATGTGGGCGGTGTCTTCCTGAACGCCTCGGACGAGGATGTTGGCGAACTCTTCCCCCTCGCGGCCCGACCCGAGGTGGTCCCAGAACAGAGCGATGGCCTGCTCGGCGCCGATGGCCGACATCTCCATCTGATAGAGCATCTGGAGCGCGGCTTCGCGCCCTCTGCGTCGAATTCCCATGGCAGATCAAGGCGGCGGGTCAGAACCCCGCCCGCTCCATCGCGCGGCCGAGGTTGACCATCTCGATCGCGGCGAGGGCGGCCTCCCAGCCCTTGTTCCCGGCCTTGGTGCCCGCGCGCTCGATCGCCTGCTCGATCGAGTCCGTGGTGAGCACGCCGAAGATGACCGGTGTTCCGGTCTCGAGCATCACGTGGGCGCATCCCTTCGCGACCTCGCCTGCCACGTAGTCGAAGTGGGGTGTCGAGCCGCGGATCACCGCGCCCAGGGCGATGACAGCGTCGACGCGACGTCGCCCCGCTTCATCACGCGCTGCCGCGAACTGCCTCACGGTCAGAGGGAGCTCGTACGCACCCGGCGTGCGTGCGACGACGACCTGACCGAGGGGGATTCCGTGTCGCGCAAGGCCATCGAGCGCACCCTCGACGAGGCGATCGGTGATGAAGTGGTTGAAGCGCCCCGCGACGATCGCAAAGCGGGCCCCAGCCGGCGCCTCGAACGTCCCGTCGATCTGCATCACGCCGCTCTCGATCGCCATTCCTGCACTCCTGACGCGCCTTGTAGTCCGAACGAAGGACGGTGGCCAGCCTCGCGGCTCACGATGGGTCGAGGGCCGACGCGGCATCGGGGCCGGCGTCCGCGAGGAGTTCCTGCGCCACGACCTCGAGCCCATACCCATCGAGCGCGGCGATCCGGCGGGGGCGGTTCGTCAGGAGCCGGATCCTCCGCAGCCCCAGGGCCCGAAGGACCTGAGCCCCGAGCCCGTACTCGCGCAACACCTCGCCGCTGTCCATGGCCCGCGGCTTGACGTCCATTCCGAGCCGCTGGGCGAGGTCCGCCTCGAGGTCGATGGGCCCGGGCAGGAAGACGACGACGCCCTTCCCCTCGGCTTCGATCCTGGCCACGGCCTCGTGCATGACGACCTTGTCGGCGCTGCGGACTCCGAAGACATCGCCCATCACACTGCCGGTGTGCACGCGGACGAGCGTGGGCGATTCATCGACGACGCCGTGCGAGAGCGCGAGGAACTCACGGGCTTCGTGCTCCAGCCGGAACACGTGAGCCCGCCAGGGCTTGCCCGTTCCCAGCGTGACCTGACCCTCCAGCGTCTGCCGGATCATCTGCTCGTGCTCCAGCCGGTACTGGATGAGATCGGCGATCGACAGGATCCGGAGCCCGTGCGTCTGGGCGAACTCCTGAAGATCCGGCATTCGCGCCATCGTCCCGTCGTCGTTCATGATCTCGCAGATCACGCCGGACGGACGGAGGCCAGCCAACCGAGCCAGGTCGACCGAGCCTTCGGTGTGTCCGGTGCGCTGCAGCACGCCGCCCGGCCGGGCCCGGAGGGGAAACACGTGGCCGGGACGCACCAGGTCCGCCGGCACGGCCCCATCAGCGACCGCCACCTGCACGGTGTGCGCACGGTCGGCCGCGCTGATGCCCGTCGAGACCCCGTGCCGGGCCTCGATGGAGACCGTGAACGCCGTGGACCGCTGCGTCTGATTCTCGTCGACCATCATCGGCAGGTCGAGCTGCTTCACGCGCTCGTCGGTGAGCGTGAGGCACACGAGCCCACGCCCCCATTTGGCCATGAAGTTGATGGCCTCGGGCGTCACCTTCTCGGCGGCCATCACGAGGTCGCCCTCGTTCTCACGGTCCTCGTCGTCGACGAGGATGACCATCCGGCCGTTGCGGATGTCTTCCAGGCCGCGATGCACGCGTGCTGCAGCGCCGCTGCGGTGTTCGTCCATGGAGGAGTTCGCCACTTGGTTTCCCTGGGGCCCGAGGCCCTTCACACGTACCCAGCCCGGCGCAGAACGTCGAGCGTGACACCGTACGCCGGGTTGTTTGCCGGCTGTCCATCCACTCCGGGGTGCCCGGAGAGCCTTGCAACGTACTTCGCGAGCACGTCGACTTCGAGGTTCACCCGCGCGCCGACCGGCTTCTGATCGAGGTGGGTGCTCGACCGGGTGATCGGGACGAGCACGACGTCGAAGCGCGTCCCGGCGGCGCCGTTCAAGGTCAGGCTCACTCCGTCGATGGCGACGGAGGCCTTCGGAGCCAGGAACGGCGCGAGGGTCGCCGGCACCTCGACCTCGAGCACGAGCGCGTCGCCCAAGGGCCGCTGCCCCGCGATCCGGCCGACGCCGTCGACGTGGCCGCTCACGTAGTGTCCGCCCATGCGGTCGCCGACCCGCAGCGCCCGCTCGAGGTGCACGCGCGCGCCACGGGTCGTCGCCCCGTGCGTGGTCTTCGCGAGCGTTTCAGCCGAGGCGTCACACCAGAATCCCCCGTCGACCCGCTCGGTGACGCTGAGGCAGACCCCGTCGACCGCGATCGACTCGCCGAGGACGAGGTCCCGCCAAGGACATTCGATGCGAAGCCGCGCCCCGATGGAGCGCTGCTCGACGTCCGCGACCTTCCCCGTTGCCTCGACCAGCCCCGTGAACATGGATCAATGCCTCTCGGCCGCCGCGAGGCGACCGCGGATCAGCGTGTCGCGGCCGAAGCGCTTCACCTGGACCGCCTCGAGCCGCGTCAAACCCTCCATTCGCTGGGGCGGAAAGGCTCGGATGGCCAGGGGGGGGGCCTCGACATCGCCGAGAATGCTCGGAGCGATGAAGACCTCGGCCCGGTCGACCAGCCCAGCGTCCAGGAACGCCCCGTGCGTCCTGGCGCCGCCCTCGACGAGCAGTCGCATGATCTCGCGGCGTCCGAGTTCACGGAGGGCCTCGCCGAGGTCGATTCGGTCGGTCGGCGAAGGCACCTCGATGAGTTCCACCCCGCTGCGCGCGAGCGCAGCGCGCCGCGCGGGCGGGGCCGACGGGCCGTGGATGATCCACGTGGGACTCTTCGATTCGTGAATGATCACCCGTGCTCCGGTCGGCGTACGCAGGTGCGTGTCGAGGATGACGCGGACCGGATCGGTGCTTTCGGTCAAACGGACGTCGAGGCGAGGATCATCCGCGAGAACGGTGCCGACCCCGACCAGAATGGCGTCCGATTGATCCCGCAGGCGATGGCCGTGGCGTCGTGCGGCCTCGCCCGTGATCCATTTCGAGTCTCCCGAGCGCGTCGCCATCCGGCCATCGAGCGTCAGGGCCGCCTTGAGCGTGACCAGCGGTCGTTGCCGGGTCGCGAGGCACGCGAAGTCCTCGACCAGCTCGAGCGCGGCGTCGCGGCGGACGCCCACGGTGACGCGTACGCCGGACGCCTCCAGCCGCGGCGCTCCGGACGTGGTTCCGTGGGTGGCCGGGTCACCGCATCCGATGACCACCCTCGCGACCCCCGCCGCGAGGATCGCATCGGTACAAGGAGGCGTGCGTCCGTGGTGGTTGCAGGGCTCCAGGGTGCAGTACAGGGTCGCGCCGCGCGCACGTTGCCCCGCGGCCCTGAGCGCGTGGATCTCGGCATGCGGTTCGCCGGCGCGCGCATGAAATCCGGTCGCGATGACCTCGTCCCCGAGGGCCACCACGGCACCGACCCGAGGGTTCGGAGACGTCCGGCCCTTCGTCGCGGCCTCGAGGGCCAGGCCCATCATGCGCTGATCGAGGCGCGTGGTGCGCGTCGTCATCCCGTCGTCTCGGGGGGGGCCGGGAGCAGCTTGCCGATCTCGGCAGCGAACTCGCTCACATCGTCGAAGGACCGGTAGACGCTGGCAAACCGGACGTACGCGACCGCGTCGAGGGCGCGGAGGGCCGCCATGACCTTCTCGCCGACGATGGTGGACACGACCTCCTTCTCGCCGGTCTCGACGAGGTCGCGCTCGATCTGGTCCAGCAGCAGCTCGAGCGACTCCTGGCTCACGGGGCGCTTCTCACACGCACGACGCACGCCTGCGAGAAGCTTGATGCGGTCGAAGGGTTCTCGCCGGCCATCCTTCTTCACGACGAAGGGCAACACCTGCTCGACCCGCTCGTAGGTCGTGTATCGACGCTCGCACTTCTCGCACTCGCGACGCCGCCGGGTGACCTCGCCGCCCTGTGAGAGCCTGGAGTCGATCACCTTGTTGTCGAGCGTCCCGCAGAACGGGCACTTCATGGACCACCTACCCGCACGAGATGCAAGGGCTAGCCTTTCGGGAACCAAAGAGCAATCCGCCGAGGGGGCGATGTCACGTCCGTTCTTGTCGGCGCGTCCGGCGCGTCAACCGGACCACGGTCTCGACGTGCGCGGTCTGCGGGAACATGTCGAGGGCCACTGCATGGTCCAGCACGTAGCCGGCACCGGCGAGCGGCTCGAGGTCCCGACCGAGGGTGGCGGGATCACACGAGACGTAGACGACCCGAGACGGCGCCAGACGGAGGATGGCGTCCATCTCGGGTCGCGCGCCGGTTCGCGGCGGGTCGAGCACCACGACGTCGAATCCCCGGTCGGGAATGTTCGATGCGGCGTCGCCGATGATGACCTCGACCTTCGCGCCGAGACCATGGGTGTCGAGGTTCTCGCGGAGCGACTCGGCAGCGGGCCTGGACAACTCGACGGCCCGCACCCGCTCCGCACGCGCGGCGAGCGCCAATGTCAGGTTTCCGTGGCCGGCATGCAGTTCGAGGACGCGGGCCGAGGTCGCCGGGACAGCCTCGATGACCGCGGCGCCGAGGCGGGCGTTCATCTCGCCGTGGGCCTGGCTGAATCCGAACGCTGGCCCGCGAAGCGTGCGCCCCTCGATGTCCTGGCCCCACTCCCTGGGATCGCCCATCACGCCGGGAAGCGTGGCTCCCGCGGCACGGATCATCGCGCCCGCGATGGCGCCTTGATCCACCAGCGTCTCCAGAGCCTCGTACATCGCTGGGGTCAGCGGGGCGGGGGTCTCGAGTCCCAGACAAGCACGGCCGTTCATGCCGAGCGCGAGCAGAAGCTCGCCCGTGCCGGGGAGCAGCGGGACGAGCGACCCTCGGATCACGGATAGCACCGCGTCGAGCACCGGATCGAGCACGACACAACGATCCACGCCCACCACGGTGTCGGTGCGTCGTCCTAGATATCCGAGCACGGTCCCCTGACCGGTCCGGATCCAGGAGAGGCGCGCCCGGCGTCGGTAGCCGAGCGACGCGAGCGGCGCGACCAGCTCGATCGGGGCTCCTCCATCGCCGGCGCGTGGAATGCGTGCGAGGGCGCGCTCCACCCGCGCCCTCTTCGTGTCCTGCTGGAGGGCTGGGGCGGCGTGCATCCAAGGGCATCCGCCGCATCGGACCGCGTGCGCACACGGCGACTCCACCCGTGCTGGCGAGGGGGTCAGGACCTGCAGATGGCGCGCCCTCAGGATCTTCCCGTCACGCGTGATCCCCTCGACGCGAACATGCTCCGTCGGCAGGCCGCCGGCGGCGAAGACGAGTCCCGAGGACGTCTCGACGACGGCGTCTCCGTCGTGGCCGAGGCCGCGAACGTGCCCCTCGAGCGTGCGCGGGAGGGGCGAAGGGCGAACGTTCATGGAAAGACCTGACCGGGGCGTCCCCGCTGATAATAGAAAGAGAACTCCCCCTCGAGCCGCGCGACCCGACCCTCCGGCTGTGACGGGTCCTGGAAGACGGCGTCCAGGTGCGCAGAGATATCCGTCCCATTCGGGTCGAGATCGGGGGCGTAGAGGGCGTCGAACGTGATCGTCCCGGACTGCGCCTCGAGGATCGTCGGGATGGTCCAGAACTCGTCGGGGAACCCGGCATCGCAGGTCTGGTTCAGGTAGAGCGTCGCCTCGACCGGCGCGTCGGGGCCGGCGTCGAAGGGCACCGGAACGCCCAGGCCGCGCTCGACGAGGTCGTTCACATCGCGGACGTAGATGACCAGGCCATCGCTGTCCGACTCGCGGTAGCTCCCGCGCTGGATCCGCAGCATCAGCCCCCGCGACGTACGGCCGTCGAGGGCGCCGCGATCTTCGACCACGTCGGCTGCGAAGAAGTCCGGCGACAGGTGGTAGTCGGGAACCTCGACTCCGCATGCCACGTCCCGGACCGTGCCGTCGATTCGACCACGCCCGCTCCCCACGGAGCACGCGACGAGGCCCCAGGGCAGGACGGCCACGAGCCATCGGTGACCGACGGGCACGCGGCCCGCCAGGCCCGTGGGTTCAGAGGATCGTGCCACCGCCCACCACTTGGTCGCCGACGTACACGACGGCTGCCTGACCCGGCGCAACGGCGCGCTGGGGGGTGAGGAACGACGCTCGAAAACCGAGCTCGGTCAGTTCGATCCGCGCCGGCATGGCCCGGTGATGGTGGCGGATCTGCACGTCGGCTTCGAAGGTGTCCGAGGGCGGAGCCGCGGTCCATTCCACCTTGCCCGCCTCCAGCGAGCCGCATGCGAGCGCATCGCCGTCACCCACGACGACGTCACCGGTGTCCGGAACGATCCTCAGGACGTAGCGCGGGCGGCCTCCCTCGGCGGGCGCGACCAGGCCGAGACCTTTTCGCTGGCCGACGGTGAACCGGTGCACGCCCTCGTGGGTCCCGAGCGCTCGACCGGCCTGGTCGACCACCCGCCCGGGCCGCACACCGTCCCCCGGTGCGCGATCCACGAACCCGCCGATGTCCCCGTCGGGCACGAAGCACAGTTCCTGGGAATCTCGCTTGTCCCAGCCGGGCACGCCGAGGCGACGGCCCTCCGCACGGGTCGCGTCCTTGGTGATCCCCCCGAGCGGGAAGAGCATCCGAGCGAGGATCGAGCGCGGCACACCGTAGAGGAAGTAGCTCTGATCCTTCGACGGATCGTGACCGCGACGCAGCGTCACGGAGTCTCCACCGGGATCACGCTCGACGCGCGCATAGTGCCCCGTGGCGATCTGGATGCAGCCGAAGGAGTCCGCCAGCTGGGCCAGCCGGCCCAGCTTGACGTGCTGGTTGCACGCGACGCACGGGCTCGGGGTCACGCCTCGCCGATAGCCCTCGACGAAAGGATCGACGACCGCCTCCCGGAACGCGGTCCGTTCGTCGATGACGAAGTGGGGGATCCCGATGGCATCGCACGCCCGGCGCGCGTCTTCGCGGTCCTCGGGTGCGCAGCACCGTCCAACCTTCTGGGCCCCTTCCGCATCCCAAAGGTGCAGCGTGACCCCGACGAGGTCGTGCCCCTGCTCGTGCAGGAGTGCGGCCGCGACCGACGAGTCCACGCCGCCGCTCATCGCGACCAGAACACGACCACGTTCCATCGTGGACTCGACGTGCCGCACCGGCTCCCCCTCGTCAAGGCACACCGGCGCCGACCGAGCAGGCGCGACGGCAGGGACGACCCACGCGCCGAAGGCCGGCCTCAGGTCGCGGGTCTGGCCAGCACCCGCCCGAGGGCCGCGACCGCCCGGTCGATCTCGTCGTCGGTCGTCTCCGGACCGAGGGAGAAACGCAGCGAGGATCCTGCGCGCCACGGCTCGTCGGGGTGCATCGCGAGGAGCACGGGGGATGGCCTGTCGAGCCCCGATGAGCACGCGGCGCCGCTCGCGACGCAGACGCCTTCCAGGTCGAGGGCGGCGGCGAGGGCCGTGGCCCTCCACCCCCGAAACGCGAGGCTCGTGGCCGTCGCAACGCGAGGCCCCTCCCACGCATTCCGTGTCCCGCCGAGGGCGACCGCGGCGGCTTCGAGCCGGTCGCGCCGGAGGCCGATGGCGGGCATCGAGGCGAGGCGATCGCGCACGGTCGTGCATGCCGCCCCAAAGCCAGCGGCCGCCGTGGCGTCGGGGGTTCCGGCCCGGCGACCTCGCTCCTGTCCTCCCCCGATCGAGCGCGGCGTGAAGCGCGCGGTCCGGTCGACCCAGAGCGCCGCCGCGCCGGCCGGGCCGCCCACCTTGTGCGCCGCGACCGCGACCCCGGACGCGCCGAGGGTTCTCACGTCGAGCGTGAGCTTGCCGAGCGCCTGGCTGGCGTCGACGAACATCGGGACCGAGCCGCACGCCACCGCGAGGTCGGCGATGGGCAGCACGGTGCCGG
>CAIKNO010000794.1 GCA_903828805.1 uncultured Sandaracinus sp.
CCGATCCTGCTGATGTCGGTCCGCGCCTCGTGGGTGCTCGTGCTGCTCGGGGCGCGCTCCGCCGCGATGCACGCGCGCGGACGGTTGCTGCGCGACGCACGACGACCCCGCACCGCCTGAAGGCACGGTCGTTCGGTGGCACCGCAGTTCCGTGGCGCCGTCGTTCGGTGGCGCCGAGGGTCAGCGACTCAGAAGCTCAGCCCGGGCCCGCGCGCCTCGCAGCCGAGGCCGAGCGTCCCATCGTCTCCGACCTCGACGCGGGGCCCCTCGGTGCCCATCCCTCCGACGAAGGGATCCGAAGCGAGCAGCAGGTGGGTGTCGAGGTCGACCCAGTCGACGCCGCCCAGCGCGGAGACCACATGGGCCATGGCGCTCAGCCCGAGCCGGGTCTCGACCATCGCACCGGCCATCACGCCCATCCCCTCGGCCTTGGCCCGGCGACCGACCGCGAGCGCCGCGAGGGGTCCGCCGAGCTTGACGAGCTTCAGGTTCACGCCCCGCGCCGCGCCGGTGCGCAGGATCTGCTCGAGATCGTCCATCGAGCGGATGGACTCGTCGGCGACGACCGGGACGGCCGAGCCCCGCGTCACCTCGACCATGCCGGCCACGTCGTCCCGCCGGCACGGCTGCTCGAAGCACTCGACGACGAGCCCGGCGCCGAGCACCCCGTCGAGGAGGGCCAGCGCCTGCTTCGCGGAGAACCCCTCGTTCGCGTCGAGCCGGAACCGCTTGCCGGGAAGCGCGTCGTGGACCGCTCGGAGCGCATCGCAGTCGCGCTGCCATGCGTGGCCCACCTTCACTTTGAAGCAGTCGAAGCCACGCGCGGACCAGGCGCGCGCGGCCTCCACCATCTCGTCGGGACCCGCGATCGACAGCGTGATGTCGGTGTGAAGGCGCCGCGCGAGGGTGCCCTCCCCCGCGAGCAGCCGGTCGACCGCCACGCCCTGCGCCCGCGCGAACGCATCGAGCAGGGCCGACTCGACGGCCGCCCGCGCCACCCACGAACCCTCGAAGGTGCGATCGAGGAGCGCCTCGACCGGCGCACCGAGACCCGCCACCCCGTGGGAAGACGCGCGCACCACCGCGGGACCGATCGCGAGTCCTTCGAGCGCCGACGACGCACGTCCGAGCGCGGCGAGCAGCTCCGGCTGGTCCTCCCGCGTGACCGGGGGCAACGCCGCGGCCTCGCCGAGCCCGAAGAATGCCACGCCATCGTCCCGAACCAGCTCGACCTGCACGAGGACCGCGCGGGTCGCCTCCATCCGGGCCGTCGCGATGACGAAGGGCGAGGAGAGAGGCACCGAGAGCGGTGCGACGCGCAGCGTCCGGAGCACGACGGGTTGCATGGGTCTCAGAGCCTGATCCGATCGAGGCGCGCGTTCACGTCCCGCGAGAGCGCGAGTTCCTGGTCGCGCGGCAGCGACGCCATCGCGACGAAGAGCGCGAACGACGTGAGGGCGTGGAGCGCCTGCAAGAGCCCCTCCATGGGACTGTCGACCGCGACCTCCGACAGGGCCAGGGCCACCCGCCCCGGGTCGAGGGTCCCGTCCTCTTCGAGCTGCTCGCCGAAGACGGGGCCGTAGCCGCTTCCGATGATCCACGACTCGAGCGTCGTGCGCGTGTGCGCGACCCCGCCATGCGCCGACACGGTGACGAAGAGTTCGCGGAGCACCTCGTTGAAGAGCCCCACCAGCCGTCGCACCGCCGCGTCGTCGATCCGCGCCCGCCCGCGCAGCTGAACGAGTCCGAGCCGGTGAAGCTCGAAGAGCGCCTTGACGGTGGCGAACTGGCCGAGCCCCGTGTCGCGCGCGAGCTCCTCGACGCTGCGCCGTCCGTCGACAGCCTCGAGCACCTGGTGGGACGCGGCGTCGAGCGCCTTGGGCATCGCCCGGGACGTGACCTCGGGCACGAGCCCGTCGTCGGGGATGCGCTCCCGGAAGAGGGCCATCTCGTCGATGCGCTGCACGCCCTCCATCAGCAGCGCCTGCACGGGGAGATGCACCGGGTGGGGGGCCGCGCCCTCGCCGGCCTCGGGCCGGACGAACACGAACGTGCCCTCCTCGGTGAGGATCGCAGCGTGGAAGATCTGCTCGACCTGACGCTTCAGGTGCAAGAAGAGTTGATCCTGCGTGAGGCGCCCCTTCTCGACCACGAGCTGGCCGAAGCGCCGCTCGGGATCGACCTCGCCGAGGATCTCGTCGAGCTGGGCCCGATCGAGCACCCCGTGGCGGAACAACACCTCGCCGAGGCGGTCCTCCGGGTGGGTGCTCGACGCATGTTTGATGATGCCCTCGTCGAGGCCCAGGGTCCGTCGACCGAGCGCGGAGACGATTTGCAATTCGCCTCGCCAGCCGAGCGTCGAGAGCAAGTTCACGAGCTCGAGCACGGTCGTCCGGGCGACGACCTCCCCGGCCATCAGCACGCGTCCCCCGGCCGCGGCATCTTCGCTCCGCAGCACCAGGAGCCCCGGCGCATCGAGCACGAGGCGATAGCGTCCGGCCCGGGTGCGCAGCCGTCGCCCAGCGGCCCGCCCGGGAACCCGCACGCTTCCGTCGGCCTCGACGACGATGCGATCCCCAGGCTCCGCCACGGGCCGCAAGGTAGCGCATGCCCGCGCCGCGCGCGATGCACCCGACGCGAAAGGCACACCCGACCGGCGGCCGGCGCGAAAGGCACCCCCCGACCGCGGCCGGCGCGCCGCGCCGGCGGGCCGTGAATCGAGCCCGGGTCATGAGCACGTGGTGATGTCCGGCCGCGACGGAGGTACCCTGCGCGACCCCTCCGGAGGCCCTTCGATGCGATCCGACCGCCGCCCGCTCCCCGTGCCCCCCGCGCACCGCACCCGTCCAGCCCGGCCGCGACCGGCGCTCGGGCTCGCGTTCGCGGGCCTCTTCGTCCTCGCGGCGTGCGACGAGCCGCCCCCGCCGACGCCCGCGGAATTGCCGCCGATCGTCGGCACGATGGAGGTGCCGATCTCGCTGCGCAACGACGGGCCGCGACCGACCGAGGCCCTGCGGATCGAGGCGAACGCCTCCGAGATGCACCTCGACGGCCGGGCGCTGCTCCCGCTCGAGCGCGGACGCTTCGCCCGGTCCGACCTCGGCCCCGACGGCGCGCCGACGGCCCTCCGGACCGCGCTCCAGGCCGCGCCGGCCCGCAGCCGGGCCACGCTGACGCTTCACGGCATGGTCGGGTACGGCACGCTGGCGCGCACCGTCCTGGCCCTGACCGCCGCCGGCTACCGAGAGATCTCGCTCGCGGTGCGCCCCGTGAGCACGTCGGGCGCCCCGCCGACCTCGATGGGCTGGCTCCCGCTGACGAGCCCGACGGTCGTGCCGTGGGGCCGCGACCCGGTCGATCCGGCCGCCTACGGCGGCGGTGGACGGCCGTGGAGCGACTTCGTCGGGCAATGGCGCAACGTGTACGAAGCGTGCCGCGCGGCAGGTGCCGAGCGGTACATCGATTGCGACATGCCGGGACAGGCGCCGGCCGAGGGCGGCTTCCTGCAGACCATCCTCTGGGCGCGCGGCCAAGGAATGATGGTCCGCTTCCAGCGCGTCGGGGCGCCGCCCCCGGAGCCGACGCAGGCCGCGCGGCCCCAGCTGATCGAGGGCGTTCGCGCCGCCCCCACCGGCGAGGGCGAGGAGCTGCCGCCCGACCCGTCGGTGACGGGCGCCTTCAACTTCCGCGCGGAGACCGCCACGATGGCGGAGTCGCCCATCAGCGAGACCGTGCGGCCGGTCTGCGGCGCCGCCCCCTGCCAGGTGGTCGTCGAGAGCGACGAGGAGACGCCGATCATGAGGGTGCTCTCGTTCGTCGGCGCGGCGTTCCCGAACGGAAGCCCCCCGCCCGTGCTGGTGCTGCGCCTGCCGCGTTGAGACGTCCCGGGCGCGTCGAGGGGGAGCGGCGCGAGGCGTCGTCGACGTCCCCTTCCCGTCGACGCCGTTCGGTGCCACGTTCCTCGGCGCCATGCACATCTCGACCGCGCGCTGGTGGCTCCGTTGTTCCCTCTTGACCGCGCTGCTCGGTCCCGGCTGCAGCGCGCTCGTGAACCCAGACACCGCCCGGCTGGGTGACGGAGACCAGGACGGCGGCGGTGGCGCTGCGCCGGACGCGTCGAGCCCCGGTGCGGACGGGGGCTCGGTCGGCCCGGAGGACGCCTCGGCCCCCGACGGTGGCGCCGTGGACGCCTCGGAGCCTGGCCTCGACGCCGGCCCCCCCGACAGCGACGCCGGGGTCCCGGGCACCGACGCTGGGGCCCCGGGCACCGACGCCGGCCCCCCTGTGGTCGATGCCGGCCCCGTGTGCGCGTTCGACGTCCGCTGTGGCGGAGGCCTCCTCGAGACCTGCACCTCGGGCACCGTCCGGACCGAGACGTGCGTCCTCGGATGCGGCGCGGACGCGCGCAGCTGCGCGACGATGGTCCCGTCGAACGTCGACCGGTCTCTCTGGGACAGCGCCGCGACCGACCTGACGCTGGGCGGCGACGTCGCCTTCGACACCACCGAGTGCACGACGATGTCGGGCCGATCGCAGATCGTGACGCAAGGCGGAGGCACGAGCGTCTGCGTGGTTCGCACGCGGGATCTGACGATCGAGGACGGAGCGGTCCTGACCATCACGGGCACGCGGCCCGTCGTCATCATGGCCACCGGAAACGTGGACATCCTGGGCGCCATCGACGCCTCCGCGGCATGGGAAGAGCCGGGTCCCGGCGGCGGGACCGGCGGGCGGCCGGGGACGACCAGCGGGGCGGGCGCCTCGCCCG
>CAIKNO010000795.1 GCA_903828805.1 uncultured Sandaracinus sp.
CGCTCGACGGGCCGGTCGAGCGGGGCCACCGCACGCGGGGCGGCGGAGCTCGCGCCCGGTGCCGTCTCGCGGGGCGGGCGCGGGGGCGCGCTGGTCGGGCCGCAGGCCGAGAGCACCGCGCCGAGGAGGACGTACGCCGTGCGGGTCGGGAGGGGTCGAAGCACGGAGAGACCTTAGCAGCGCACGCCGCGGGTGCCGGGGGCGACGGCCCTCGAGGGACGGGCGTGCGGCGCGCGGAGCCGGCCCGGGGCGGGGCTGGCGAGCGGCGTTGGCATTGTGCATCATCTCGACGCCGCGGGTCTCGACGACGCCGGGCGATGTCGGTCACACGGCCGACGAGGGGAGTCCGTCGGATGGACAAGTCGGCTGGAATCACGAGGCGCCTCGGGGCCGTGCTCGTCGCGCTGGGTGTCGTGGGCGCGCTCGGCCTCGGGACGGCCCGCGCGCAGGAGGACGCGCATGCGCTCTTCCAGCGGGGGCAGGCGTCGTACTCGCAGGGCGACTACGACGGGGCGATCCGCCTGTGGGAGGAGGCGTACGCGCTCGATCCCCGGCCGCTCTTGCAGTTCAATCTGTCGCAGGCGCTCGAGCGCCTCGGGCGGCTCGAGGCGGCGGTCGAGGCGCTCCAGACCTACCTCGACCACGCCGACCCTGCAGACGCCTCGCAGCCCGCCGCGCGGGCGCGGCAGGCACAGCTCCGCGAGCGCATCGCGAACACGAGCCTGCTGCTCGTCGGTGGCGTGGAGGGCGCGACCGTCCTGCTCGACGGTCAGGATCGTGGCCGCCTCCCGCACCCCGATCCGCTCCGCGTGTCGCCCGGGACCCACGACGTGGTGGTGCGCGCGGCAGGGCGGGCGGATTTCAGCAGCCGCGTCGTCGTGCCGGCCGGACAGTCGCTCGAGCTGCAGGTCGTGCTCGGGGACGCCGTCTCGGCCGAGGGACCGTCGTCGCAGGCGTCGTTCCCGACGGTGCCGGTGGTCCTGTGGGCGGTGGGCGGCGCAGCGCTCGTGGGCGGGGCCGTCCTCGGCAGCGTCGCCCTCGACCAGGCGCAGGGCGCCCCCTCCTCGAGCTCGCCGGAGGCCGACGGAGCGCGGACCCTCGCGCTCGCGTCGGACGTGACGATGGGCGCGGGACTGGCGTGCGCCGCGGCGGGGCTCGTGGTGTTCCTCGTCGGATCCGGGTCGGGCGAGCCGGTGGGCACGGCGGGCCTCGGTGTGCATCCGTTCGGAGGCCCCGGCGGGGCGGGCCTGCGGGCCGAAGGGCGGTTCTGAGCGATGGAGACGCGCATGAAGAAATCGCTTCGCGCGATGGTGTCGATGGCGGCGGTGCTCGGCGCGCTCGGGGGCTGCTCCTTGCTCGTGGAGTCGACCCTCGAGGGGCGCTCCGGAGGCAACGGCTCGAGCGCGTGCAGCGCGTTTCCCGACGGGACGCCGTGCCGCAACGACGAGATCGACGCCGCGCTCGTCTGCCGGGGCGGTCGCTGCGAGCTGAGCATGTGCGGTGATGGGGTGGTCGACGACCGCACCGAGGACTGCGACGACGGCAACGACGCCCCGGGCGACGGGTGCGAGCCCACGGACTGCGCGTTCTCGTGCGAGGACGCGGCGGATTGCGACGACGGCGAGGCGTGCAACGGGGTCGAGGCGTGCGGCGCGGAGAGCCACGCGTGCGAGCCCGGCACGCCGCCCGCGGACGGCGAGACGTGCACCGCGGGCAGCGCGGGCGGGGCATGCCGCGGCGGAGACTGCGTGCCGGTCGGGTGCGGTGACGGGATGGTCGTCGCGCCGGAGGAATGCGAGCCCGGCTCCTCGTCGACCGGGGCGTGCCAGGCCGACTGCACGTGGACGTGCACCGCCGATCCCGACTGCTCCGCCCTCGACACGGACCCCTGCGACGGCACCGACACCTGCGACGAGGCGAGCCACGTCTGCGGTTCGCCCAGCGCGGCCCCGGTCTGCGAGGATGACGGCAACCCGTGCACGCTCGAGGCGTGCCGGGCCGGCGTCGGCTGCCAGACCGACGTGACGACGAACGACCAGGACGGCGACGGGGCCTTCGCGACGGGCTGCGGCGGCACCGACTGCGACGACGCGAACGCCTCCCGGAACCCATCGCGTCAGGAGCTCTGCGCGGACGCCATCGACAACGACTGCAACCCTGCGACGAGCGACACGACGGCGGCGTGGTACGTCGACTGCGACGGGGACGGCTTCGCGCCGGGCACCGCGGGCATGGTCTCGAGGTGCGAGCGGCCGGCGGGCCCGCCCACCTCGTGCGGCGCCGCGGCCGGGGCGGCGTGGACCGGCGTTTCCCCGCTGGGCCGCGGGACGGCCGACTGCAACGACGCCCAACCGTCGGTGTACCCGGGCCAGACGTCGTACTTCGGCCGGTCTTACATGGGCGTCGGGGGGACGACGAGCTTCGACTACGACTGCAACGGGGTGAGCACGCCGCGCTACTCGTCGGACGGGCGGACGGCGATGTGCACCGGCACAGCGACCCGGTGCTCGGGGGAACCCCTCTACGTGGCCCTCTCCGGGACCACGCCCGTGTGCGGAGGCAACGCTCGGCTCAACCGCTGCGGCGGTGCGTTGGGTGCTCCGTGCACGCGGACGACGGACACCACGACGACCGTCGTGGTCGAGTGCCACTGACGGCGCCACGGGGAGCGCGCGCTTCGCGCCGGGCGGGCGTCAGTGCGTCCGCAACCACGCGAGCACGCCGCGCTCGAGACCGGAGCGCGGGGCGGCGGTGGGCAGCGGCAGCGTGACGTCGTCGGGGAAGCCGACGTGCCCGCCGCGGGCCATCCACGCGACGTGCACCGCGCGGCCCGCGCGGCGAAGCAGGGGCCGGGTCGTCCAGTCGGGGATCATCGGGTCGGCCTCCGCCGCGACGACCAGGCTCGGCAGCGTGATGTCCGGGAGGTGGGGGCCCACGCCGGCGGACGCGTAGTAGTCGTCGGCGCCGTCGAACCCGAAGCGGGGCGCGATGATGCGCTCGTCCCACGTCCGGATGTCGCGGATGGAGAGCGCATCCGCGAGCGAGACGGGAGCGACGCGGGAGCCTTCGCCGTGACGGCGGGCGACGGCGGCGTAGTGGGCCTTGAGCCCGCGCAGGACGTGGAACTGGTACGGGCGTCGATCGAGGCGCTGGATGGCCCCGACGCCGGCGGCGAGATCGATCGGGGGGCAGATGGCGGCGAGCGCGCGGACGCGCCCCGCAGGCCGACGCAGCGCGGCCCATCGAAGCGCCACGTGCCCGCCCAGGGAGTATCCGAGGACGTACACGCGGGCGAAGCGCTCGAGGGTCGGGCTCTCGAGCGCGGCCTCCAGGTCGGCGGTGAGGCCCGCGTGGTAGAGGTCGGCGCCCTGCCGGTCCGCCCCCCGCAAGTGCAGCCGCAGCGAGGCGAGCCCCGCCGCGTGGGCCGCGCGCGCCGCGAGCACCGCGTAGCGGCTCTCGACCGTGCCGCCGAGGCCGTGGAGGATGACGACGAGGTCGCGCGCGCCCTCCGGGCCCCCGAGGCGACCATCGACCGGGACCTCGCCCGCCACGGGATCGTGGAGCGTGGTCGTGAACGGCATCGCGCGCGGTGGCGAGGGCGGACGGAGGGCGCCGTGCGCGAAGCTCCCGAGCGTCCACGCGTGACCGTGCAGGCCGCGCCGCACGGCGTGCCACGCCGAGGCCTCCCCAGGGGAGGGCGCGGCCCGGGTCGCGTGCGCCTCAGGCACGGGGCCCCCGCACTCGACCGACGCGCCGCTGCGCGGCCTGGCCGACGGCGACGCGGACCGCGGTGATCTTGCGACGAAGCCCGGGCCTTCGGTCGTAGCGCGCGAGGCTGTGGCGGTACTTCAGGAAGGCCATGAAGGTCTCGGCGAAATCCTCCTTTGGGGCCTCGGTCGCATACTCCGACACGAACGCGGAGGGCTCGAATTCGGGCGCCTCACCGGGGGCCCACGACGCGCCGTAGCGCGCGCCGAAGGCCCGGTGGAACCAGGGCCCGTCGACGTGCGCGCGGTCGATCCACGCCCACGCGTGGGCGAACTCGTGGCGCAGGGCGTCGAGCAGCGTGGCGCCGGGGGTGTGGGTCGCGACCTGTGGGTTCGGCGGCACGTAGATCACGCCCTCACGGTACCCCAAGGTGCGGTCGACACGGCCGACGCCTTCGTCGAAGAAGTAGCCGAGGTCGCGTCCCCGCCCGAAGGGCAGCTCGCCCCCGGTCGGCAAGGGAGAGATGGCGCATCCGATGCGGCCGAGGTAACGACCCTCCGCGAGCAGGCCGACCTCGGCGAGGTCCCCACGGGCCCGTTCGAAGGCGACGCTCAACTGCGTCCGCGTGATCGTCTGCAACCCCATGCGCCCGAGGACCTCCTGGAACATCCTCCGCACCCCCGTTCCACCCCGCGGACCCGTGCAGGTCGCGCGGGCCTCCCCCTTCCTCTGCGCAACGGAGGGGCCGGCTGCAAGGGGCGGAGGCCATGCGATCGTCGGGAACCTTCCGGGCGCGTGAATGTCCCGAGGGGCGTGAACCGAAGGACACCCTCCCTCTGGGCCCTCGCGCTCGCCGCGACGATCGTCGGCGCCCACCACGGCGCCGCCGGCGCGCAGCCACTCCGTCCCGACACGGGGTACGAGCTCGCGCTCCACGGTCCCGCGACGGCGGTCGCCGGCCACGGAGCGTCCCTGTCCGGGGTCGCGTACCGCGTGCGCGGCCTCTCGGAGCTTCTGCCTTACGCCGGGCCGGTGCGCGCACGCTGCCGCACCGAGACGGTGGATCTGCCGCCCTTCGAGGCCGTCCGGAGCGCGGCCGACGGACGCTTCGAGGTCACGGTGCCGGTGTGCCCGATGTCCGACGACGCCCCCCGCCTCGAGGTGGAGGTCGGGCCGGAGGGCGCGGCCCGAAGCTTCACGTTCGGCCTCCACGTTCGCGCGCCGTGGGCGCTCGACCTGCGCTCCGATCGCGCGCTCTACGAGCCGGGGGAGGAGGTCCACGTCTGGATGCTCGCGCGCGACGCGGTGTCGGGGGCGCCGGCCGTCGGGCGTGCCGTGCGCTTCGCGTTCGAGGGGCTGCCCGTCGAGGGGCGCACGGACGAGGCCATCACGTCCGAGGCCGGCGTCGCGTCCCTCTCGTTCACGCTCCCCGCGGGCGCGCAGGGCGGCGGCGTGCGGGTCGTCGCGACCGTCGACGGGGCAGCGGCGCAGGCGTCGTTCCGCGTCGGCCGGCGGGCCTGGGAGCGGCTCTTCGCCCGCGTCGAGATCGAGCCCGCCGAGGTCGCGCCGGGCGCGCCCGCGACGGCGCGCGTCGCGGTGACCACGCCGGACGCAGTGCCGGTGCGCGACGCTTCGGTGCGGGTGTCGCTCGACGGGGTGGAGGTCGACTGCGGGGCGACGTCCACGGGCGGAGAGGCCCGCTGCACCGTGCTCGCTCCCGCGCACGCGGCCTCCGAGACGGGGGTCGTCGCCGTCCGCGCCCGGGTCACGCATCCCGCGCACGGGGAGGTCGCCGCGGTGGGCGTGATGCACGTCGCGGTGCCGCTCGCGCTGACGGTGAACGTCCTGCCCGCACATGCGGTCCTGGTGCCCGAGGTCGACGACGTCGTCTTCGTGCAGTTGCAGGACGCGCGCGGGAATCCTCCCCCGCCGGGGACCTCGGTCGAGGTGGAGGGCGTCGCGGTCCCGGGGGGACGGGCGCAGGCGGAGGTCGACGCGAACGGCCTCGCGCAGGTCGCCGTGCGCTTGCCGATCGAGGCGGGCGCGGGTGGCGCGGGGGCGCACACGACGCTGCTCGTGAAGGTCCGCGGGGCCGCCCTCGAGCGGACCGCGCGGATCGCGGTGCCGGTCCAGCGCGGGGTGGAGGTCGTGCCGACGCTCTCGCACGCGCTCGTCGCGCCGGGGGCGTCCGTCGAGGTGCAGCTCGCACGGCGCGCGTCGGCCTCGCGTCGGCCGATCGTGCTGCGCTGGACGGCGGAGGACGACGGCGCGTTGCTCGGCACCGTCGTGGTGCCGCCGGGGACGTCGAGGCTGCGGCTGCAGGTGCCCGCGGCAAGGCTCGGGCGCCTGTGGTTGAGGGCCGCCGCGGTCCATGGCGACGAGGTCATGGAGGGGCCGTGGGCGCTCGCGGAGCTCTCGGATGGAGGCGCGCTGTCAGCCCCTTGCTGCAGCGGCCTGCTCGTCACGGCGGCGGCGCAC
>CAIKNO010000796.1 GCA_903828805.1 uncultured Sandaracinus sp.
GTACACGGACCTGTCGTACCCGGCGACGGTGTCGGACTTCCGGCTCGACAAGTACGAGATCACGGTGGGTCGGTTCCGTCAGTTCGTGGCGGCCGTCGAGGCCGGCTGGAGGCCGACGCCGGGGGCGGGTCGTCACGCGCACCTCAACGGCGGTGCGGGCCTGTCGAACAGCGGGACGGCGGGCGGCTTCGAGGCGGGCTGGGACGCGGCGTGGACGTCGAGCCTGCCGACGACGGCCGCGGCGTGGACGACGGCACTCACGTGCGATGTGATTTTCCCGACGTGGACGGGCGCAGCGGGCGGCAACGAACTCGCGGCGCTGAACTGCCTGAACTGGTATGAAGCGCAGGCGTTCTGCCTCTGGGACGGAGGGTTTCTGCCGAGCGAGGCGGAGTGGAACTACGCGGCCGCGGGCGGGAGCGAGCAACGGGTCTACCCGTGGTCGTCACCGCCGAGCTCGACCTCCATCGACGCGACCCGCGCGGTGTACTCGACGGCCGGCGGGGTTGCGGCGGTGGGCAGCAAGCCCGCGGGCAACGGTCGCTACGGGCAGTCGGACCTTGCGGGCAACCTCTGGGAGTGGGTGGTCGACGGGTACGTGAATCCTTACGCCGCGGGCACGTGCACGAACTGCAGCCAGCTGCTGCCGGCATCCTCCTCCCGGGTGATCCGGGGCGGCGGCTTCGTCTACGACACCGCGTCGGGTTTGCTGGCCTCGATTCGCGGCTACGACACCCCGGCGTCGCCCGACTTCCTCGTCGGGGCCCGATGTGCGCGGAGTCCGTGAGCCCATGACGCGCGGCCTTCGACCCGCGCGCCCGTCTGCGGATTGCCCCTGAACCCTGTCTCCTTTCCCCCTGATCTCTCTCGCGCGCTCGCTCCACATTCCCGCCCCGAGGACCACGCCCCATGCCTGCCGAGCCCCGAGGACCGCGCGAAGCGCGGTCGATTTCGGGCTCCCCTCGCAGGACGGCGTTCGGAAGGGAGCGCTCCGCGGGCCCACGGCCCGCGTCCCGGCATGGGACTGCAGGGCTCGAAGCGCGCGCCCTCCGGTGGGCGGACGTCCGGGCGCCGCGCGGCGTGCACAGGGGATGGGGCGCGGTAAGGTGACGCCCTCCGAGGGGGCGCGAGTCGAGCGATGTGGATCCTGGTCGTCGGCAGCCCCCAGCGCATCGAGCGGACGGACGGCGGGCTCGCCATCCTTCGCGAGCTCGGGTGCCGCGTCCGCGCGGCGGACCTCTGGGACCCGCTCGAGAGCGACGCCGAGCTCGGAGCCGACCCGCCGGCGGCCGTGCTCGTCGAGGCGCTCGATCAGGTCGACGCTGGGCGGGCGGTGCTCGCGCGGCTGCGGGCCACCCCCGCCCTCGCCGAGGTCCCGGCGCTCCTCGCCGTGACCGTCCCCGCGCTCCAGCGCTTCGACCCCGCGGACGGCTTCGACGACCTCGTCCTGGTGCCCTACGTCCCCGTCGAACTCTACGTCCGCATCCGCCGTGCGGAGTGGCGCCGCAGCGACTTCGCGGACGGCGAGCGCATGAAGCTCGGCCCGGTCGCGATCGACCGCGCGGCGCACGAGGTCTCGGTCGAGGGCCGTCCGGTGAGCCTCACGCAGCAGGAGTTCGCGCTCCTCGAATTTCTCGCGCGCCATCGCGGCCGGGTCTTCTCGCGGCAGCAACTGCTCGAGCGCGTCTGGGGCGTGGACTACTACGGCGGCTCCCGCACGGTGGACATCCACGTGCGCCGCCTCCGGATGAAGCTCGCGTCGGGGGCGGGGTCGCTCGAGACCGTGCGGGGCGTCGGTTACAAGATGAGGGCTCCGTGACGCTCGCGTTCTCCTGTGGCGATCCGTCGGGCATCGGCCCGCGCGTGGCGGTGCTCGCGGCGCTCGAGCGGGCGTCTTCGGGCGTGCCGGTGCTGCTCTTCGGCGACGCGAAGGATCTGCATCGGCGCCTCGCCGAGGAGCCCGCCTCCGACGGCGCGCGCGCGCTCGTCCAGGTCGTCGACGCGGGCGCGGTGCCGCCCGAGCGCGTCGCCCTGCACGCACCGGATGCCGTCTGCGGGGCCGCCCAGGTGCGGGCGCTCGACCTCGCGGTGCACGCCGTGCGCGCAGGGCGCGCCCACGCGCTCGTGACCGCGCCGACGAGCAAGGCGGCCGCGGTAATGGCGGGGATCCCGTTCACGGGCCAGACGGAGCACCTCGCGCGCGGCGCGGGGCTGAGCGACGACGACGTCACGATGCTCTTCCTCGGGCCGCGATAGCGGGTGGCGCTCGTGACCACGCAACTCTCGGAGCGCGCGGTGCCCGACGCCATCACCGCGCCGCGCGTCGAGCGGGCGATGCGGCACCTGGCCGACGCGCTCGTGCGCCTCGGTCGTCCCCACGGCGCGTGGGTCGCGCTCGCCGGTCTGAACCCCCACGCCGGCGAGGGCGGCCTCTTCGGCGACGAGGAGCCACGGGTGCTCGCGCCGGCGCTGGCCCGCGTGGCGTCCGACCCGGCGTTCGCCTCGGGCCGCCTGCGCGCGGCGGGCATCGTGCCGGCCGAGACCGCGTTCCGCAGGGCCGCGGAGGGCAGCCTCGACGGGGTCGTCGCGATGATGCACGACCAGGCCACGATCGCCTCGAAGTTGCTCGATTGGGGCCAGGCCGTGAACGTGACGTGGGGGCTGCCCTTCGTGCGGACGAGCGTCGATCACGGGGTGGCCTACGACGCGGCCGCGCGGGGGCTCGGCGACCCGGAGGGGATGATCGCGGCGGCGCGCATGGCGTGCGCGCTCGTCCCTGAGGCCGTGGGCCCATGAGCGACCTCGTGGTGCGCGGGGCCCGGACGCACAACCTCCGCGGCGTCGACCTGCAGATCCGGCGCGGCTCGCTCTCGGTCCTCACCGGGCCGAGCGGCTCGGGCAAGTCGTCCTTGGCGTTCGACACGCTCTACGCCGAGGCGCAGCGACGCTTCGTCGAGTCGTTGCAGACCGACGCGCGGCAGTTCCTCGAGCAGCTCCCCCGGCCGGACGTGGACCGCATCGAGGGGCTCTCGCCGGCGGTCGCGGTCCGCCAGGAGTCCCCGCCGCGCAACCCTCGCTCGACCGTCGCGACCCTCACGGATGTCCATGATTTCCTGAGGATCATGTACGCCCGCGTCGGGCGGCCGCACTGCCCGCGCTGCGGTCGCGAGGTCTTCGCGACGACGCGCGCGCAGATGGTCGAGGCCGCCCTCGCGCTGCCGGAGGGGACGCGCTTGACCGTGCAGGCGCCGCGCTTCGTCGGGCACCTCGGGCCCCTCGACGAGGAATTCGCGCGCTTGCGGCGGGACGGCTACGCGCGCGTCGTGCTCGACGGGGCGGTGCTGGACCTCTCCGACGCGCCGCCCGCCTTCGCGGGCACCCCGCGCGCGCTCGACGTGCAGATCGACCGGCTCGTCGTGCGGCCGGGGCTCCGCGCGCGGCTGGTGGACTCGATCGACCTCGCGGCCCGCGTCGGCGAAGGGCTCGTCCGGCTGGTCCCTTCGGATGGCCCTCCGAGCCTGCTCTCCGAGCACCCGGTGTGCCCGCACGACCTGACCCGCTTGCCCGCGATCGAGCCGCGGACGTTCTCGTGGAACAGCCCGCACGGCGCGTGCGCGGAGTGCCATGGCTCGGGCGAGGTCGAGCGCTTCGACGAGGCGCTCGTCGTCCCCGATGCGTCCCGCTCGATCGAGGGGGGCGCCCTCGCGCCGTGGGGCGCGCCCAAGACCCGCGCGATGCTCGAGCGGGTGCGCGCCCTCGCCAAGGCCGGCATCGACGTCAAGACGCCGTTCGAGGCGCTCGACCCCGCGATCCGCGCGCGGGTGCTCCACGGCGAGGGGAGCGCTTCGCCGTCGAAGCGGGGGGCCGGGGCGCCCCCGGGCGTCCTGCCGGCGCTGGAGGCCTCGTGGGCGGCGCTCACGGGCCGGGATGCCGAGGACGACGACGCGGCGGGCCTCCTCGAGGAGCTGGGCCGCTTCCGCGCGCGGGGGGCGTGTCCCCGCTGCGGCGGCGCGCGCCTCTCGGAGGTGGCGCTCGGGGTGAAGGTCGGCGGGCTCTCGATCCGGGCGCTCGAGGCCCTCTCGGTGCACGACGCGCAGGCCTTCCTCGCGGGCCTCGCGTTCGAGGGGCGCGACGCGGAGATCGCCGCGCCGCTGCGCGTGGAGATCGCGGGCCGGCTGGCGTTCTTGAACGACGTCGGCGTCGGCTACCTGACGCTCGACCGGGCGTCGTCGACGCTCTCGACCGGCGAGGCGCAGCGCATCCGCCTCGCGACGCGGATAGGTCACGGCCTGGTCGGGGTCCTCTACGTCCTCGACGAGCCCTCGATCGGACTGCACCCGCGCGACACCGCGCGGCTCATCGAGACGCTGCTCCGGCTGCGCGACGCTGGCAACACGGTCGTGGTGGTCGAGCACGACCTCGACATCGTGCGCGCGGCGGACGAGGTCTTCGACCTCGGCCCGGGGGCGGGCGTCGAGGGCGGGCGGATCGTGGCCCACGGCACCCCCCGGGGGTTGATGGACGACGCGCGCTCGCTCACCGGCGCGTACCTCTCGGGCAAGCGCCGCGTGAAGCGGGCCCGACCCGAGCGGCCCGCATCGCAGGGCTTCATCGAGATCGAGGGCGCGACCCTGCACAACCTGACGGGCGTCGATGCCCGCATCCCGAGAGGCGCGCTGACCGCCGTCACGGGGGTGTCGGGGGCGGGCAAGTCGGCGCTCGTGGTCGGCACCTTGCTCGAGGCCGCGCGGCAGGCGCTCGGCGTCGCGCGCGGCCCCGCCGTCACCGCGCGGGTGCGGGGCCTCGACGCGTTCGAGCGCGTGGTGTCGGTGGACGATCGCGCGATCGGGCGCAGCCCCCGCTCCAACCCGGCGACGTACTGCGGGCTGCTCGATCCGCTGCGCGAACTGTTCGCGTCGCTGCCGGAGGCGCGGGCGCGCGGCTGGGACCGGGCCCGCTTCTCGTTCAACCAGAAGGGGGGGCGCTGCGAGGCGTGCCGCGGGGAGGGCGTCGTCCGGATCGACCTGCAATTCTTGCCCGATCTCGTCGTGTCGTGCGAGGCGTGCGGTGGACGGCGCTACGACCGCGAGACGCTCGAGGTGCGGTGGCGCGGCCTCTCGATCGCCGACGTGCTCGACTGCTCGGTCGAGCAGGCGCGGGCCCTCTTCGAGGCGGTACCGGCCCTGCGCGA
>CAIKNO010000797.1 GCA_903828805.1 uncultured Sandaracinus sp.
GACCGGCGTCGGCGGCTGCGGCCTCACCCTCACGCAGGCGAACCACGTCGTCCACTTCGATCGTCCGTGGAACCCCGCGGTCGAGCTCCAGGCCGAGGGGCGCGCCTACCGCATCGGCCAGCGGAAGGAAGTCCACGTCCACACGCTCGTCGCGCAGGGCACCGTCGACGAGAGGATCCGCGACCTGCTCAGCAGGCGCGCCAACCTCGCGGCCCAGGTCCTCGACACGCCGCTCGACCGGCCCATCACCCGTTACAGCGACAAGGAATTGCTCGAGATCCTGCAGCTCCGCGCGGGGTGACTCGAAGGCATCCCCGTGAGCGCAGGACCCGCCACCGCGCGCCCGCCGTCATGCACGTCGAGGCGCGCTGCGAGCGGCTCGGTGTTCGCTCTGTGGGTTCATGCTCGGCGCGTCGTTCACGCCTTCACGACGACCCGTGCCCGGTTCCAACGTGCTGGGGGTTCGGCACCGCGACACGCGTCCGGGAAGGTCGTGCTGCGCAGAGGTCGACCAGAGGACCGATACTCGTCCCCCCTAGGATTCGGCGCGGCGACCGCTCGGCACGGACGAATCGACCGCTCGCGAGCGCGGCCTGCCTCCGAGCTCGTTTTGAACCTCCCCCCTGCTGGCGGACACCCGGGATAGCGCGAGAATGCGCGGGAGTGTTCGATGAGGACGATGACAAAGAAGAAACCGGAACGGCGGGCGCGTCGGGAGTTCTCGGACGAGTTCAAGCCCGATGCGGTTCGGCTCGTCAGGGGCGGCAAGACGGTGCCCCAGGTGGCCGATGAACTCGCGCTTGACAGCGACCACGCTCCGGACTTGGGTGCGACGCTCCGAGGCGGACGCGGGCAAGCGGCAGGACGTGCTCACGACGGAGGAGCGGCAGGAACTCTCCCGCCTTCGGCGCGAGAACAAGCAGCTCCGGCAGGAGCGTGAGATTTCAAAAGCCGCGGCCACCTTCTTCGCCAGGGAGAACGCGTTCATCGCGGAGAGGCAGGTGGCCTTTCCCATCGCCGTGCTCTGCCGGGTGCTCGACGTATCGAGGAGCGCGTAGGCGGGATGAAAGGCCCCCGGTCGCGCCCGCGAGGCGTAGCCCAGTGCGGCCGCCGAGGTCCATGGGCCTCTGTTCGGGGGCGCCGCGTCGGCGCTGGCCCAGGGAATGGCGCGTCTTCGGTTCGCTCGGGGTGTGCTCGGCGTGGCGCTGGGCGGGTGCGTTCGGCTCGCGGGCGCAGCCCGCCGTCGCGGCTCGCGTTCGCGGCCGGTCAGAAGTCGTAGGTCTCGGCCCAGAGGTCGGGTGGGTCTCTCACTCGGCGGACTGGGATGGGGTCGCTGAAGAGGCGGAGGTGCGCGAGGAGCCTCTTGACCTCGGCGTGGTCGAAGATCACCGCGAGACGAGATCGTCTGCGCCTGGGCGGCGGCGGGCGGGGCGAGAGGAGGGCGAACAGGAGCGCACCCGCCAGCACCCCGAGGGCGCGCCGAACGGTCGAGCGGCTTCGACGAGGGCGAGCGCCGCATCGCCGTCCGCACGCTCGGAGAATTCCGCTCGCTCGACGAGCTGCGGCCGTTGCGTGCTCGACGCGCTCGCCGAGCCGCGGGCCGGCGCGGTCGTGACGTTCAACGGCAGCATGCCGCCCCGGGCCGCCGCCATCCGTTTCTGAGCGCCGACACGACAGGGGCGCCCGCGGCGAATGGCCGGGGCGCCCTTGTTCTTCAGTCTCGAACGACGGCTTCAAACGTCGCGCGCGGCCCGAAGGCCGCCTCCACCGCGCGCCGGCGGAGGCGAGGCCCGTCAGGGAACCGCGCTGCCGTCGAAGAAGAGCCGGGCCCGCGCCGCCGCCGAGAGGCCGACGTCGTGACAGCGCCTGCGCCCGACGAAGTCGTCCGGCGAGATGTGGATGCCGCCGAAGATCCGCGACTGACCCGCCTGGTCGGCCGCGTCCTGGTAGGTCGCCCACTCGAGGCGGACCTCGACGGACGGAGCAGGGCGCCTGCCAACGCGC
>CAIKNO010000798.1 GCA_903828805.1 uncultured Sandaracinus sp.
CCCGCAGGTCACTTCGACCCCGCAGGGCACTTCGACCCCGCAGGGCACTTCGACCCCGCAGGGCACTTCGACCCCGCAGGGCACTTCGACCCCGCTGGTCACCTCGACCCCGCAGGCACCTCGGCCGGCCGCGGTGCTCAGGTCCCGGCGTCCCGCCGCATCGGGTCCGTGCACGCGCCGTCGATGCACAGCAGCGCGGCCGGACATCGGACTCCGCAGCGCCCGCAGTTCCACGGGTCGCGCGTCGTGTCGACGCATCCGTACGTCTCGGTCAGGTCCGGACAGCATTGGTCGGTCGCGGTGCCGGCGCACGGGTTGCGACCATTTCCGCAGACGCATCGTCCGCCCTCGCACCGATTCGCCGCGAGCGGGGCGCACTCCGCGAAGCAGGCGCCGCAGTTGCGCGGGTCGCGCGCGAGGTTCCCGCAGTAGGGGATCCCCTCGGTCGGCAGCGGGACGCAGCAGGTGCTGAGGACCGTGCCGAGACAGCCGAGATCGAAATCTCCGCACGTGCACTGCGACGCGCCGCACCCGTCTCCGCGACCGCTCTCGACGCAGTCGCGGCCGCACAGGCCGCAATGATGGATGTCGTCGACCACGTTCGTGCAGACCGCGCCCCCGTCGGGCTCAGCACAACAGCGCTCCGCCCCGGGGCACGAGGGGTCGCAGACCGGAAGCGCGGCGTCGCGCCCCGCATCCCCCGCGTCCGCGCCGGAGTCGACGGCCCCGTCGAGGCCACCATCGAGCGCCGGCGAAGGCTGCTGGCAACCGGAGAGGGCGAACGCGAGCCACGCCGCCCTCGACCACAGCCTCGCCCTCACGCGCCGACCCCCGTCCCATCCGCGGACTCTGAACGGAAGCCCCGGAGCACGCGCAGCGCGCCCTCGTTCCAGCGCGAGATCGCGAGCAGGTCGCCGTCCGGTCCGAACAACGCCACCGGGCCCGTGGTCTCGACGGGTCGCACGAGCGGCTTGCCGTGCCCGACATCGCGCGCCGCGCTCGCATCGAGGTGGACGGCCGGCAAGAACGACACCGCCGCCTCGAGGGTCAGGCACGCCGCCCGCACCACCGCGCGCGCCTCCTGATCCGTACGGGCCGCGCCGAGCACCTCGCCCGGCACCGCCGCCTCGAGCGAGAGCGCGCCGCTGCGGAGGCGGCGCAGGGCCGAGAGGTGACCGCGCGTCCCGAGCGCCCGCGCCAGATCCCGCCCGAGAGAGCGGACGTAGAATCCCTTTCCGCACTCGATGCGCAGCGCGATCGTCCCGGCCCCGACCTCGAGCACGTCGATGGCGTCGCAGCGCACCTCCCGCTCCGGCGCGACGACGACATCGCCTCGCCGCACCCGCTCGTGCAGGGCGACGCCGTCCTGCTTGATGGCGCTCACGGCGGGTGCGCGCTGCAGCATGGTTCCGAGGAACGCGCGCGCGGCCGCGCGAACCGTGTCCGCATCGAGCGGGGGCACGGGGGCCGTCTCGGTGATGGTGCCTTCCGCGTCGAGGGTGTGTGTCTCGGCTCCGAGCGTCACCGTGGTCTCGTAGACCTTGTCCTCGCTCGTGAGGTAGGGCAGCAACTTCGTGCCTTCGTCGATGCCGAGCACGAGGATCCCGGTGGCCATCGGATCGAGGGTCCCGGCATGGCCCACGGCCCGCGTGCCGAGCGCGCGACGCGCCCAGCCGACGACGTCGTGCGAGGTCGGACCCCTGGGCTTGTCGACGACGAGGATCCGTCCGCGGGCTCCCCGCGGCGCGCTCATCGACGGACCGCCACCGGAAGCTCGGCGAGCATCGCCCGAGCCTCCCGGCACACGCGGGCCTCCGCGGCCTCGATCGAGAGCGCCATGGAGGCGCCAGCCGCCGACCGATGGCCCCCCCCGCCGAGCGCGATGGCGAGCCGGGCGACGTCGGCACGGCCCGCCGAGCGAAGGCTCACCTTCACGTCGGACCCCGTCTCCGGCATCCACACCAGCGCCGCGATCTCGACGCCCTCGAGCATGCGACCGTAGTTGACCATGCCCTCGATCATCTCGTCGGACGCCCCGGTCCGGACCAGCATCGAGCGATCGACCGAGACGATGGCGAGCCGCCCCTCGGCCTCGATGCGCATCGCCCGCAGCACCTCTCCGAGCAGCGACATCCTCGCCGGCGCCCAGCGCTCGAAGAGGTTCGCGGCGACGGACCACGGGTCGACCCCGCGCTCGAGGAGCATGGCCGCGAGCCGGTGGGTGGTCGGGTTGGTGCCGGCGTATCGGAACCCGCCGGTGTCGGCGACGATCGCCGCGTAGATCGGCTGCGCGCCCTGCCGGGGCACCTCGCGCAGCCCGAGGTCGTCCATGAGCCGGAGCACGACCTCACCGGTCGCGACTGCGTCGACCTCCCGCACGATGACGTCCCCGAACCCGTCCGCCGCGCTGTGGTGATCGACGATGACGAGCGGCCCGGTCCGGGCGGTCGGCGGCAGCTTCGGCACCAGTTCTGCGGCCGCGGCGTCCATCACGAACGTCGCGTCGAACGTCCCCTCCGGCACGGTCCCCACGACGTCGGCCGCGCCATCGAGGAACGTGACGGTCCCCGGGACCCCGCCCTCGCTGTACACCCAGGCTTCCTTTCCGAGGGCCCTCAGGATGGACGCGAATCCGAGCGCCGAACCCAGCGCGTCCGCGTCGGGGCGGATGTGACAGGTGACGAGGAAGCGTCGCCCGCCCCGGACGAGTTCGAGCGCGCGTGCACGGCTCATCGGCGCCGGTCCTCCTCCTCACGACGGACGTCGGCGAGCAGCTGCTCCATCCTCGAGGCGTGGTCCTGCGCGTCGTCCCACGCGAAGCGCAGCTCGGGCACCCGCCGCACCCCGAGCGAACGGCTGAGTTCACGACGCACGAATCCAGCGGCGCGGCCCATCGCCTCGAGCAGTCGCTTGCGGCGCGCGGCGTCGACCTCGGTGTCGAGCAGCCGCAGGTAGACGCGCGCGACCCCGAGATCGTTCGTGACGTCCACCGAGCTGACGATCGCGCCCTGCACGTCCGGCTCGCGGATCGCCCCGCGAAGCAGAAGCTCCGAGAGGTCGGAGCGAATTCGCTCGGCGATGCGCTTGTCCCTCGTGGCCGCGTTACTCGCCATCATCGTCCTCGCCGTGGTCAGGGTCACGAAGGGCCTGGCCCTGCCACCCCTCGTTGCCCAGCATGCCCATGGAACCGTCCATGTGCACGAGTTCCGTCGTTCGATCGACGAGCACGGCCTCCGACGCCGCCGCGACGTACGACACCACCTCGTCGATCATCGCGTTCGCATGCCGTCCGTCGTTCGACACGACCGCGAACCCGAGGACGGCTCGACGATGGGAATCCATCGCGTCGACCTCGGCCATCGCGGCGTTGAATCGGTGACGCACACGGTCGACGATCCGCCGCACGATCGATCGCTTGCCCTTGAGCGAGTCGACGCCAGGCAGCGAAAGGACGAGACGACAGACGCCGACGATCAATGGGTTCTCTCGAAAGCCGGGGCGTCACCCGAAGGCGCCGCCCCGGACCTCGTCAGAGCTGAGCCGCCACCTGCTCGAGTTCGTAGCACTCGATGATGTCCAGCTCGTGCAGGTCGTTGAAGCCGTCGAGCGTGATGCCGCACTCGAACCCGGCCGTCACCTCGCGGACATCGTCCTTGATGCGGCGAAGGCTCGCGATCGCCCCCTCCCACACCAGCACGGAGTCGCGGACAACGCGCGCCTTGCCGCCGCGCTTGACCGAGCCCTCGAGCACGTAGCTACCGGCCACAGCGCCCGCCTTCGGAAGGACGAACACCTTGCGGACCTCGGCCTTGCCGAGCTCCTTCTGCTTGTAGACCGGGGCGAGCAGGCCCTGCATGGCCTTCTTGACGTCGTCGAGCGCCTCGTAGATGACCGAGTACGAACGGACCTCGACGCCCTCGCTCTTGGCCACCGCACCGGCCTGACCGGCGGGACGCACGTTGAACCCGATGATGATGGCCTTCGAAGCCGATGCCAGCATCACGTCGTTCTCGGTGATGCCACCGACGCCCGTGTGGATGACGTTGACCTTGACCTTCGCGGTCGACAGTTCCGTGAGCGCCTTGACGAGGGCTTCCACGGAGCCGGCCACGTCGCTCTTGATGACGAGGTTCAGTTCCTGGACCTCGCCGGCCGCCATCATCTTGTACAGATCCTCGAGCCCCTTGGCGCTCGTGGTCTTGGCCTTCGCCGCGGCCGCCTTCTTGCGGGCATCGACGAGCTCCATCGCCTTCTTCTGGTCGCCGACCACGAAGAACTGGTCACCGGCCATCGGAAGGTCCGGAAGACCGAGCACCTCGACCGGCATCGAAGGACCTGCGTTCTTCATCCGGCGACCGCGGTCGTCCGTCATCGCGCGGATACGGCCGAGACCGACACCGGCGAGCAACAGGTCGCCCTGGTTGAGCGTCCCCTTCTGGACGAGCACGTTCGCGACGACGCCGCGACCCTTGTCGAGGTACGCCTCGAGCACCACGCCCTCGGCGGGCGCGTCGGGCTTCGCCCGGAGCTCCATGACCTCGGTCTGCAGAGCGATCGACTCGAGCAGCTGTTCGACGCCCACCCCGGTGAGGGCGGAGACGTTGACGAAGAGCGTCTGGCCGCCCCACTCCTCGGGCTGGAGTCCGAGGCCCGACAGCTCCTGCCGGATCTGGTCCGGACGCGCGCCCGGCTTGTCGATCTTGTTGACCGCCACGATGATCGGCACGCCCGCGGCCCGCGCGTGGTTCACCGCCTCGCGGGTCTGCGGCATCACGCCGTCATCGGCCGCGACGACGAGGACGACGACGTCCGTGGCCTGGGCCCCGCGGGCACGCATGGCCGTGAAGGCCTCGTGACCCGGCGTGTCGAGGAAGACGATGGGCCCCTTCGTGGTGTCGACGCGGTAAGCGCCGATGTGCTGGGTGATGCCGCCGGCCTCGCCCGCCGCGACGTTCGCCTTGCGGATGCGGTCGAGGAGCGAGGTCTTGCCGTGATCGACGTGACCCATCACGGTCATGGGCCACGGCGACCACGGCAAGACCAAGCTGCTCGACCGCATCCGCGACGCGAACGTCGTGGCCGGCGAGGCCGGCGGCATCACCCAGCACATCGGCGCCTACACCGTCACCGCCCGCAACGGGATGGAGGTGACCTTCATTGATACGCCTGGCCACCAGGCCTTCACCGAGATGCGCGTGCGCGGCGCCAAGGTCACCGACGTGGC
>CAIKNO010000799.1 GCA_903828805.1 uncultured Sandaracinus sp.
CGACCACGGGCCGGGTGAACCACCTCGTGCTCTCGAGCGAGCCCCTGCACGGAGAGAACGTGTGGGAGCCGCTCGCCCCGGGCGAGATGGTGGGCGTCGACGCGCGCATGAAGCTCGAGCGGCGGAGCGCTTCGGGCCCGCGCCGTCTCCCGCTCGCCTGACGGCCTTCGCCGGCGTGGAAAGTGGACCCTCGGCGGGACGGGTCTTGACCGAGGAGGTCTGAGGACACGACAGTCGGGCGTGACCTTTGCCCCGATCCGCGCCCACGTTCGCGTGCCCTCGACCCTTCACCGGTCGGCCCGCGCGCTCTCGATCGCCCTGCTCGTGATGGGCTCGACGGCGTGCACCTCGACCGCACGCCTGAGCGGGCGCTGGGTGCTGCTCACCGGCAACACCGGCATCGCGGTGGGGCAGTCGGACCAGCCCTCGGGCGGAGGCCCGCTGCACCTCGTCCCCGGCTCGGCAGCCCCGGGCGCGTGTCTCCCGTCGGAGGAGTACGAGCGCGCCTTCGGCGCCACCTGCCCCCACGAGCCCGAGGGCGATGCGCCCGGGATCGAGGACCGGGTGCGCTGGTACTGCCATGGCGACCTCGCCGTGCGGGTGCGGCTCGAGCCGTGCGAGCGCCGTGATCGCCTGCGGGTCGTCGAGATCGCCGTCGCGACCCGAGGGCGCTGACGTCGAGCACGCGGGCCGCGTTCATTCTTTGGTATCCTGCGCACGGTGATGGACCAGACCGACCCCCACACGCCCCTGCCGCCGCCGCGGGGTCGCGCCTTGCCCGCGGCGCTCGCGGTGCTCCTCCTGTTCTCGCTCGCAGGAAACGCGGCGCTGCTCGTGCGCGGTCCACGGACCGTGGTGCGCGAGGTGCGCGTGGAGGCGGCGCCCTTGCCGCCGCTGCCTCCGCCGCCTGCCGTCGAGTGTCCTCCGGCGGTCGTGTGCGAGGTGTGCGAGGTCTGTCCGGAGCCGGCTCCGGGCGGCGGCGGTGGCGGTGGCGGGGCCCGTCCTCCGCGGGTCGACGAGGCCGCCGCGGCGGAGGGCGAGGCCCACGTGGCCCAGGCCGAGGCGGCGGGCGAGCGTGATCCGGTGCAGCTCGCGGCGCAGCGTCGCATGGTCGACGGCGTCGACCGGATCGTGACCTCGCACAGCGCGGCGGCGGCCGAGCGCTTCATCCAGCGCAACCTGCCCTCGCTCGCGAGCATGGACTGCGCGTTCCGCGATCCCGCGGTCGCCGAGCACGCCCGGATGCGCTTGCGCGAGATGAACGCGCTCGCGCGCCCGCCGATCCAGCTGTCCGAGGCGCAGCTCGTGCGCTTCGAGAGGGACCTTCGATGCCCCCGAGAGTGATGCGCTTGCTGCTCGCGTGCGCCGTCCTGCCTGCGCTCGCCGGCTGCGTCCACGAGGTGCCGCCGCCCTGCATGGGCGAGGCGTGCCGACAGTGGCCCCACGTCGACCTGCGCTTCTGGCGCAACAACGGCCCTCCCCGAGGGCGCGCCTACACCGGCGCGCTCTGCGTGCAGGTCTCGTTCGACTGTCCCGAGGAGGGCCGTCACGAGGTGTGGATCGAGCCCGAGGCAGGACGCTGCGATCCGTACCTGAACGCCGACGGCCCGGAGTGGCTTCGGGTCGAGAACGGCCGGCTCTCGGTGCCGTGGCCGGCGCGATGCCTCGGGGAGCGAATCGAGATGTACGTCACCGCGCAGCCGAACTTCGCGACGTGCACCGCCGTGAACAACCAGCTCGTCAGCGTCGATCGGACGGGGCTGCGCGGCGACGTCGTGTTCGACTGTCGCTGAGGTCCGGGGGGCGGACGCCCCCCTCGCGTTCGCCACGCGCGGTCTCGAGACCACGCACCGCCCTCAGGGGCGTGCCGCACCGGGCGGCGGGCCCGCGGGTCGTTGCGGCGCCGGGCAGCAGGTCGCCGAGCAGAAGCCGAGCGTCTCGGAGAGCGTCGTGAGCGCCCGCCGCGGACCGTCCGAGAGGCGCTCCTCGAAGAGCTCGCGCACCGCGCGCACGAAGGCCGGATGCGTGCCGACCGTTCCGGCGCGCACGAAGGGCACGCCCGCGGCCCGGGCCCGCTCCTCGGCCTCGTGGTCGAGGTCCCAGACGACCTCCATGTGGTCCGACGTGAACCCGATCGGGACCAGCACGATCGGCCGGCCCGGATCGTCGGCCGCGAAGCCGTCGATGGCGTCGCCGACGTCGGGCTCGAGCCACGGGACCTGCGGCGGGCCGCTCCGGCTCTGCCACACGAGCTCGAACCCCTCGACGCCGACGCCCTTCGAGACGAGCGCGCTCGCCGCCCGGAGCTGCGCCTCGTACGGGGACGAGCGCGCCATCGAGACCGGCACGCTGTGGGCGGTGAACACCAGCCGCGCGCGGCCGCGTGAGGCCTCGGGGAGCGTCGAGAGCGCGTCGCGGACGCGCTCGGTCTGGGCCTCGATGAACCCTGGGTGGTCGAAGTAGGGCCGAAGCTTCTCGAGGCCCGGCGCGCCCTCGACCGCAGCGGATGCCCGGGCGAGGTCGTCGCGGTACTGGCGGCAGCCCGAGTAGCTCCCGTACGCGGAGGTCGCGAACGCGAGCGCCCGGGTCACGCCGTCATCGCGCATCTGGCGAACCGTGTCCTCGAGCATCGGATGCCAGTTCCGGTTGCCCCAGTACACCGGGAGCGTGTGCCCGTGCGCTCCGAGCTCGGCGCGCAGGGCCTCGATCAGCGCCTGCACTTGCCCGTTGATCGGGGAGACGCCGCCGAAGTGCTGGTAGTGCTCGGCCACCTCCAGCAGCCGCTCCCGGGGGACGCCGCGGCCGCGGGTCACGTTCTCGAGGAAGGGCATCACGTCGTCGGGGCCTTCGGGTCCACCGAACGACAGCACGAGGAGGGCGTCGTACGTCACGGGGAGTCTTGTAGGTGCGGTGCCCTCGCACGTCGAGCGCCCGCCGGGATCGGGGTGGTCAATGCGGAACGCGCACCGTGTGCACGAGGGCCCCGAGGCTCACCCGCACGGCCTCTGCGCCCTCCGGGGGCGTTCCGAGCACGAGGTGGTCCTCCCCGTGCGAGAGCGCCAGCGCAGGCGCGCGCTCCAGCCCCAGCACCGCGCCGCGCGCATCGAGCCAGGCGAGCGTCGCTGCGCTCCTCGTGGTCGGCGGGGCCGCCCGGATCGCGCCCTCCCAGCGCACGCCCTCGGGCGAGACCCGTAGACGGATCAGGGGCCGCACCCGGTCCGCGGACGCCGAGAGGGCGCGCACCGCGACGGTGCGCTCGAAGAGCGCCTGCCACGTGTAGTCGCTGATCCACGTGGGCTCGCAGTACCCCATGAAGTCGGTCACGGAGGACGGATCCAGGAACGCGCCGCTGCGCGCGTCCCAGCCCCAGCCCCCGATGCCGCCGCCGGTGTAGGGGTAGTCGGCGTCCGGTCCTCCCGCATCGCACGGCGCGTGGTAGCGGCCGTGCTCGTGGCCCACCTCGTGCGCGAGCGTCCACGCCGAGTCCTCGCCGGGAAATCCGACGCCGCTTCCGACGCGAAAGGCCGCCCCGTCGGGCGCGTCGACGACGTAGCTCTGTCCCGTGACGCAGCTCCCGCCGCAGTAGGCGTCGTACGTCTCGGCCGGCTGCACGAGCGCGTAGTAGTAGGCGCGGTCGCTGGCGCCGTCCGACGCGCGCAGGTCGAGGAGGCGCGCGTTGACGTCTCCGAAGTCGACGTTGCCTCGAAACGTGAGCCCGCCCGGGTAGGGCACCGGCGCGCGCACGCGCAGCTCGAGGTGGGCCAGCGGGTAGAGCGCGAGGAGCAGCGCACGGATGCGGGCGAGCTGCGCCTCCGAGGTGTCCGGCATCCGGTGGCTGCCATCGGAGTCCCACACGAAGGGCACCAGGACGAGCTCGAGCCCGCCGCGGTCGGACTGCGCCCGCAACGCGAGGGGCCCTCCGGAGCGGGGCAAGACCGCGGCGTCCGAGGGACCCGCGCCCGCGCGGCCGGACGGCTCGACCACCCGCGCGGTGAGCGTGGCCGTCTCGGTGATCTCCACGGCCGGCACGCGCACGTCGATGCAGCTCGAAGGGGCGTCGTCGGTGCTCGTCCCGGTGATCCGTTGCTCGGTGCCATGGACGGCGACGACCCGCCCGCCCTCGTGGAGGACCACCTCTCCGCGCAGCGCGCGCGGCACGAACCCCGCCCTCGTGGCCACGTAGAGCCGGAAGAGCACCTCGCGCTCGGCGACCACCGGCGCGCTGCGCGTGACGACCTCCGCGCCGCCCTCCGCGAGCACCACCTTCACGCCCTGGAACGCGGCGATGCCGGACAGCTCCAGGTCGGACGCGAGGGGCAGGGCCTCCGTGGCTCCGGCGTCACGGCCCCCTGCGTCACCCAGCCCGGCGTCGAGGTCCGGCCCGGAGGCCGCGTCCGGCGTGACCGTTTCGCCGTCCCGTGGCGCGGCCCCGCCGTCGGGGCCGGCGCCCTCGAGCGTCCCGCCACATGCCCCGAGCATCCACGTCCACAAGAGCCATCGAGCGCGCATCGCGGGCGAGCTTGCGCGGGCTCCAGGGGCGCCGCAACGCGCCCGCCGCGGGCCGAGCCTCACCAGACGAAGGGCACGATCCGGTACGGCACCTTCTCGAGGTACGTCGCCCACAGCGGCCCGTACTTCGCGGCGCAGCGGGCGTCGTCGTCGATCTGCCGCGGCACGAGCAAGGCGACGTAGTAGAGCGGGTAGAGCCACGGGGCCCATGCCCACGGCTGCCCGAGCGCGAGCGCGAGCCCCGAGGCCATCAGGATCTCGCCGAGGTAGTTCACGTGGCGCGACACCCCCCAGAAGCCATTCACGAGCAGGGTGCGGGTGCCGTCGGTGACGGTCTCCGGGGCGATGCGACCGAGGAACTTCGCGTCGGGCCGCGTCTTGAACGTGTACTTCTGCATGTTGGCCCCGCGCGCGAGGCTCCACCCGAGGAAGAACACGAGCGCCGCGAGGACGAGCAGCCAGCCCGGGGCGGATGCGTCCGGCGCGTCGGCGAGCGCGAAGAGCCCGATCCCATAGAAATATGGGTAAAACGTGAGGCAGCCCCACCCGAGCTTGAAGCCCGTTCGCTCCGCCACGAAGTCGTACGTGTAGAGGTGCACCTCCTCGAAGAAGAGGTACTCGCAGAGGAACCACGAGAAGAGCCCGACGTGCAGGAACACCCCGGGGTTCGGGTCGTCGGGGAACCGGAGCGCGTGGTGCGCCGCCGCCGAGAGCAGGTTGAGCGCCAGCATCACGGCCCCGACGAGGTAGAGCCACATCTTCGCGTCGATGCGCGCGCCGAACCATTGGGGGTTCTCGGCGCGCCCGAAGAACAAGTCGGCCGGCAGGCTCTTGCCGGTGCTCGGCTCGCGGAGCACGACGACGGCGGTGAACAGCAGGCCGAGCAGGAAGGCCCCCGCGAACGAGGGCCAGCGATGCGTGTACAGGAAGTCCCACGGCAGCACGCCGGCGGCGCACGACGCGGCCCACAGCGCGACGGTGGCGACGAACACCCACAGCCCGTTGAGGCGGTAGCGCAGCTTCGCGCCGGTCGCGTCGCGCACGTAGCCCTCGACGTGGCGCGCGGGAAGCGCGAGGTGCAGCGCGGTGATGACGAGGTAGGCGACGACGGGCGCCGCCATCCCCGAGACGATGTCGACAAGTCCCATCAGCTCAGATCCTGGGTGTTCTTGGCCATGATGCGCACCGCGACGCGGCGCGGAAGGAGCCGCCCGAGCAGCATGCCGCCCAGGCGGTTGATGAACCCCGGCACGACGAGCGGCCCGCGGCCGAGCGCGTGAAGTGCCTGTTCGGCGACCGCCGACGCCTCCATCGTGCCGGGGGCCTCGGCGCCGGCGGCGCGGGTGTAGTTCGGGGTCCGGATGGCGCCCGCGCTGCAGACGAGCACGTCCACCCCGCGGGCCCCGAGCTCGCCCCAGAGCGACTCGCCCAGGATGGTGTTGAAGGCCTTGGTCGCGGCGTACGTGGCGATGCGCGGCGAGCCCTGGAAGCCCGCGAGCGACGACATCAGCACGAGGCCACCCCGGCCGCGCGCGACCATCGGCGGCGCGAGCGCGTGCACGCAGGCGAGCGGCCCCCTCACGTTGACGTCCACGGCGCGCTGCAGCTCCGACATCGACCGGTCGAGGAACGCGCCGACCGGGGCGTACGCGGCGTTGTAGACGGCCACGCCGATCGCGTGCTCCTCCGCGAGGGCGGCCATGCGGGCGCCGACGTCGTCGGCGGCGAGATCGAGCGCCACCGTGCGGACCTCGACGCCGTGCGCGGCCCGCAGCGAGGCCGCCAGCGCTTCGAGCGGTTCGGTCCGCCGCGCGATCAGGAGCAGGTGCAGCCCACGGCGCGCGAGGGCGTCCGCGTACGCGGCGCCCAGTCCTTCGGAGGCGCCTGCGACGAGCGCCCAGGGTCCGTAGCGATCTCGGAACGAGCGGCCGGCGACGATGGGCAAGGGAAGGACCTGGGACACGAGGACGCTCTCGGGGAGGGAGGTGTCTGGGGTGGCTCCGCCAGCGCGGCGAGGGGAAACCGCGGCGAGGGGAAACCGCGGCGAGGGGCGACCGTGGCGAGGGGCGACCGCGGCGAGGGGCGACCGCGGCCCGGCTCGAGCTCAGCCGCGGAGCCAGAGGGCGACGACGAGGGAGGCGGCCAGCACCAGGAGCGCCGTCCACGCGAACCGTCGGCGCGTGGAACGCAGACGTGACGTCGTGCCTTCGGGCCGGAGGGGCGTCTCGAAGCCCACTGGCGCGAAGCTGGGACGCGGGCCCGTGCCCAGCGGGGGCGGGGCAGGCCAGCTCAACGCCGGGAGCGTCGCCTCGGCGCCATCGGGCGGCGGCGGCCGATCCGAGAGGCGCGGCACGTCCATCACCGTCTCGGAGATCTCGCTCGTGTCGTCGAAGATCGACTGGATGTCGCCGTCGCGCGCCGTGTCCGCGGCCCCCGGTCCGCCGACCTGGGTCGCGTCGTCGACGTCAATCGAGATCTCCACGACCGCCGACCGGTGCAGGCCGGGCGCGGGGCGCGTGGCGGCGACCTGGGTCGGCTCCTCGCCGAGGGGCAAGCCGGTGCCGGCCCGTTCGTCCGCGGGCCGGGGCAGCTCCATGCGCACGGTGGTGTCGGCGGCGATCTTCGCACGCAGCTTGCTTCCGGACGCGTAGCCCATCGCCCGGTGCACGGCGCGGAGGTTCTCGAGCATCTCCTCGGCCGAACTCCACCGATCGTCGGGCGAGAACGAGAGCGCGCGGTCGACCAGGGACGCCACGAGGTCGGGCACTTGCGGATGGATGTCGCGCACCCGGGGCGCCGGCGTCGTCGTGGCGTCCATCAAGATCTCGATGTGGCTCTCGCCCTGGTGCACCGTTCGTCCGGTCAACACGCGGAACAACGACGCCCCGACCGACCACACGTCGGTCCGCCCATCGACGCGCTCCCAGTCTCCGCGCGCCTGCTCGGGCGCCATGAAGGCCGGCGTGCCGAGCAGGAAGCCGTGGTGGGTCGCGCCCGCGCTGCGGGTCGCCTCGTGCAAGCGCGCGATGCCGAAGTCGAGGAGCTTGATGCGCCCGTCCTTGCAGAGGAACACGTTCTCGGGCTTCACGTCGCGGTGCACGATGCCCTTGCCGTGCGCGGCGGCGAGCACTTCGAGGATCTGTTCTCCCACGGCGAGCGCGTCGGGCGGCGAGATCTTGCCGGGGCGCTTCACGTAGGCCTCGAGGCTCTCGCCCTCGAGCAGCTCCATCACGAGAAAGATCGCGCCGTCGTCCGCGATGTCGTCGTCGAGCACCTGCACCACGCCCGGGTGGCCGACGGAACTGGCGAGGTAACCTTCGCGAAGGAATCGCTTCTTGGCCTCGGCCGTCGCGATGGACGGGTGCAGCATCTTGACCGCGACGTGGCTCCCGTTGCGGTGGGTCGCCGAGTACACGGCGGCCATCCCTCCGACCCCGAGCAGGGCGTCCAGGTGCCACTTTCCGAGGACCGTGGAGCCCAGCCGGCCCTTCGCCATGACGAAGAACGGGTCGAGGTCCTCCCGCGGCGGGGCCGCGCCGCCGGGGCGGCTCGACAGCGCATCGAGGCTGCCGTCGGCCCCCGCATGCAGGGGCGCGTCCCCGTGCTCGGGGCCGTCCCGTCGTTCTACCTCGCGCTCGCTCGCTGCCATGGATGCCCCCAGGGCAACCACCCCGACGGAAGCCCGACGCTACCCGAGGACGGCCCGGAGTGCGAGAGAACCGCGCCCCGAAGCCGCAGGTGAGGGCGCACCGAGGGACCCCGGGCGGTGCGGCTCATGGGCGCGGGCCGACGCCGGCTGGCCGGCTGGCGAGCGTGCTCGACGCGTTGCGGAACTGCGAGAGGTCGCGCGAGCCGATGTCGGCCGTGGGCTGGGTCCAGTCGTTGTCGGCGACGTCCACGTCGATGCCCCCGCCGATGTCCAGCATCCCGTTGCCCACGCCGTCGAAGACGTTGCCGTGGAAGGCCCCCGACGTGTTCGCGATCATCACCGGGTTGGTCGCGCCGTCGAGGATCGAGTTCGTCACCGTGATCGGCGCGCTCGTCGCGTTGAAGTGCAGCGGGCAGTGGCATCCGGTGATCCGCACGTGGTCGAGGACGGTCGTGCCCCCCGAGAACGACGTGCAATCGGGGCCGCCGATCGGGCTGAGCAGGTCGAGGGTGGTGTCCGTCATCCGCAGCGCGGCGGCCGATCCGGCGATCCGCACGGTCGTGCCTCCGACGAGCGACGACCGGTCGAAGGTCGTGTCGCCCTCGACGGCGGCCGGGCTGCCGCAGTCCCGCACCGAGCCGTCGACGAAGCGGGCCGACCCGGCGGCCGCGGTGGTGAGGCCCACGTCGGCCTGCGACACGTCGGTGAACGACGCCTCGAGCAGGCCGCGCACGACGAGCCCCGACCAACGCGCCGACGCGGGACCGAGCGCGATGTGGCCCGCGGGCTGGCCGCCGAGCACGAGGGTGCCCTCCACCGTGAGGGCGACGGCGGGCGCGAAGTCCACCCGCGTGCCCGGCGCCACGCTCAGCGTCGCGCCGGCCGGCACCCGCACCGCGCCCGTGACGTGCACTGCGCCGCACCACGTGCCGGAGACGTCACCGGCGGCCACCGTTCGGTCGGGCAGGTCGCAGTCGGAGGGCCCCGCATCGGAGGCCGCCCCCGCGTCCGAGCCCGGGGCGCCCGCATCGGCGAGGGCGGCGTCATTCAGCGCGGCGTCAGGGCCCATCGCGGCGGCGTCCGTCCCTGCCGCGCCCCCGTCCGACGGGGGTGGTGCCGTCGAGGCGTCGCAGCCGACGAGCGCCACGAGCAGGAGCGAGGAACGGAGCGTGTGCGAGATCATCGCGCGAGTGTAGCGTGCGCCGGACGCCGCCGTGGCCCACACGTCACGCGACCGCGGGCGCGTCCTCGCCCACACGTCACGCGACCGCGGGCGCGTCCTCGCCCACACGTCACGCGACCGCGGGCGCGTCCTCGCCCA
>CAIKNO010000800.1 GCA_903828805.1 uncultured Sandaracinus sp.
ATCGACGGCGGCGCGGACATCGACGGCGGCGCGGACATCGACGGCGGCGCGGACCTCGACGGCGGCGCGGACATCGACGGCGGCGCGGCCGGCGCAGGCCGCCCTGCCAGGGGCGGAGCCGCGACCGCGGCCGGACCCGCCTCGACGCCAACCGGAGCACTCCCCACGACCGGAGCACTCCCCACGACCGGAGCGCTCCCCACGACCGGCGCCGCGGCGCGCCCCGTGGACGAGGGCGGCCGGAACGTGCCCATCGGCGGCGGCCCGCCCGCGGGCGGCGCCATCGAGGGCGCGACCCGGGCCTCCTCCCGCCGCACGGTCACGCTCCAGACCTGCGGTCCGGGCGCCGTCACCGTGACCTGCACCTGCAACCCACCCTCCGCGACGTGCGCGAAGCGGGTGTTCCGGGTCCGCCGCAGCTCCGCGATCGCCGCGGCCGGCGCGGCCTCCTGGATCAGGAGACCGATCTGGACGTGCTCGAGGGGCTGCGACGAGCGCTGCACGGCGCCGTCGTCGAAGCGGAACGCGACCGGCTCGTTGGAGACGAGGGCCATCTCGCGGGCGTCCTGTCGGACGAGGTGCTGGACGTAGAAGTCGAGTCGCAACATGGCGCGCAGAGCGTACCCACCCCGCCCGGGCGAGGGGAAGGATCTTGTCGACCGGAGCGTGGGAGAGGGCCCGGCCGGATGCGCGGCGAACTCTGGCCTCTCCCCGGACGTCGGCTAGAGTGCCCGCGGCCTGCACCCCGGGGCCGTCGACTCAGGAGCGAACACCACGATGCGCGATCTCAACGAGCAAGAGCGGTTCTGGGCGGAGACCTACGCCACCGACTACATCCGCAAGAACACCTCGTTCGACCACGCGCTCGGCGCCACCGCGTGGAAGACGATGCTGAAGGGATGCGAGACGCCCATCCGCAGCTACCTCGAGTGCGGCTGCAACATCGGGCGCAACGTCGAGCAGCTCGCGCTGGCCGTCCCCGAGGCCCGCGGCTCCGTCATCGAGATCAGCCGTCCGGCATTCGAATTCGTGACCTCGCGGCACCGGTTCGATCATGCGTTCAACGGCCCCATCCTCGAGGCAGGCATGCCCGCCGGGGCCTTCGACGTCGTGTTCACGATGGGCGTGCTCATCCACATCCCGCCCGACGCGCTGCTGCCCACGATGGCGACCATGCTCGAGGCCTCGAGCCGCTACGTGCTGATGGGCGAGTACTTCAGCCGGACCCCGACGATGCTCGAGTATCAGGGTGAGCGCGACCGGCTCTTCAAGCGCGATTTCGGCAAGCTCTTCCTCGAGAATTTCCCCGTGCGCCTCGTCGACTACGGGTTCCTCTGGGGCCACGTCTACGACGCCGCCGGCTTCGACGACATCACCTGGTGGCTCTTCGAGAAGACCTGAGGCGCGGGTCGTCCCCGGAACGGCGCACCGGTCGGGGAGGCGCCCGGGCGCGGCGCCCGCCGAAGCGCTCGCGGACTTCGTTCCCCTCGTACTAGGCTCGGGGTCGACGTGGTGGATGCACGAACGCCTCTGCTCGGACGTCACCGCGAGGACGACGTCGTCGCGCACGGGCGCCCGGCCCGTCGCGCGGGGCACCTTCGCGCCGACGTTCACGCCCTCGCCGCGCGCTTGCCCGACGCGCGGACCGACGGGTCTGCCGCGCGCGAGGTCGTGCTCGTCTGCCACGACCGCTACCGCTTCACCGTGGCCTTGCTCGCGGCGTGGTCGCGCGGCCTCTCGGTCGCGCTGCCCCCGAACGCGCAGCCTTCCACGGTCACGGCGCTGCGGCGGCATGACGCGGTGCACACCGTGCTGCACGACGTGGACGGGATGGCGGGGCTCGACGTCCGTACGGTGCTCGACGAGGGGGTCGGCAGAGGCGGCGAATCGACACGGGAACCTTCCGCCGCGGGCCTCGAGCTCTTCGGAGCACAGCCCCTCGACCCCGGATTCCGCGCGGTCGTGGTCTACACCTCCGGCACCACGGGCGAGCCGCTCGCGTGCCCCAAGACCCTCGGTCAGCTCCTCTCCGAGGCGCACTGCCTCGCCCGGACCTTCGAGGTGGGACCGGGCTTTCGGGTGTGCGCGACCGTGCCGCCGCACCACATCTACGGGCTGCTCTTCAGCGTGCTCGTGCCGCTCGTGTCCGGCGCGTCGTTCACCCGCGAGACCATGCTGCACGCCGAGCCGCTCGCGGCCCTGCTCGACCGCGACGGAGCGACCGTGCTCGTCAGCGTGCCGGCCCATCTCCGCGCGCTGCGCGTGTTGCCCGCGAATCGCCTGCCCGCGATGAAGCGCGTGTTCAGCTCCGGCGCACCCTTGCCCGCCGAGACCGCGCTGGACCTCGCGGCGCGCTTCGCCTGGACCTGCACCGAGGTGCTGGGTTCGAGCGAGACCGGCGGCCTCGCGTGGCGGGACACACCGGACGCGGCGTGGACCCCGCTCGAGGGGGTCCGGATCACGGCGGCGCACGACGGCCGCATGGAGGTCGACTCGGCGTTCCTCGATCCCGACGCCGCGCGGCCGTACGTCTCGTTCGACCGGATCGAGCCCACGTCCGACGGTCGATTCCGTCACCTCGGGCGCGCCGACGGCGTCGTGAAGACCGGCAGCACCCGGATCTCGGTGCCGGAGCTCGAGGCGCGGCTGCTGGCGATCCCCGGTGTGCACGACGCCGCGGTGATCGCGGTCGAGGTCGGCGGCGCCCGCGGCTTCGAGTGCTGGGCCGTCGTGGTCGGCGCGCGGCACACCCCCGCGTCGCTGCGGGAAGCCTTGCTGCCGTGGCTCGACGCCGTCGTGATCCCGAGGCGTTTCCGCTTCGTGGACGCCCTGCCCCGAGAGGCCCACGGCAAGCTCCGACGGGCCGCGTTGCGTGCGCTGTTCTGAGAGATCGAGGCGTCAGGCCCGGGGCAGCGAGACGGTGAAGGTCGCGCCCCCACCCGGCGTCGGTTCGTAGGCGACGGCCCCGCCGTGGGCCTCGGCCCCGCGCGGCACGAACCCGAGGGCGAGCCCCGGCCAGGTGAATGGCCCCGCGGGCGCCCGCTGGGGCGTGAACGCGGGCAGGCTGTCGTCCGCGCCCGTGCGCAGCGGCACGCCATTGAGCGCCACCACAGCCGCGTCCAGCGCGGGCGCAGAGAGCGCGTACACGTCCCAGGCCGTGGGCCCCGCGCCGGCGCCGGCGGCGAGGCCCACCGTGACCGCCGCGGGGTCGGTGCCCAGGTTCGACAGCGCCACCAC
>CAIKNO010000801.1 GCA_903828805.1 uncultured Sandaracinus sp.
CGGCGTGCTGCACTTCGACGGCTCGACGTGGACGGCGCTCGACGCAGGCAACAACGACGATCTGTGGGGCGTGTGGGGCACCTCGTCGTCCAACCCGTGGATTGTCGGCGGGGCGGTCGCTTCGACGCTAGCCAAAACCAGCCGGCCTCTGCTCGCCAAAACCGGCCACCCGCCGCCGGCGCGCCCCAAGGCTACGCCACCCCAAGGGGGCCATGGCGACGACCAAGAGGCCTTGCTGTGTCTGTCGGCGCTGGTTCGAGCCTGATCCGCGGGTAGGCAGGCGCCAGAAGGCATGCTCTCGGGACGAGTGTCAACGCGAAAGGCACCGCCGAAACTGCGCAGAGTGGCGCGACCGGGATCTGATGGATGAGCGCGAGCGGCTCCTCGATCGGGTCCTCGTGACGCTCGAGCCCAAGGGGCCGACGGATCGACCCGTCGAAGTCCTCCCTCACGACCCGCAAGACGAGAGGCGCGCGACAGTTGAGGTTAAAATACGAGAACTCGCTCGACTAATCTCCCGCGGGCGGCGAGACGAGAGCGCCTCGAAAAGGCTGGTAAAAGCCGGGGAAGCCCAAAAAGTAATCCCCGACCTCCTGAAAGACGAGACGGACACCCGTGGCCTGAGCCCCTAGATCCGGGGCATGACCGCCACCGAAGTCGAACTCCATCGCCTCGAACTCGCCTACGCGGACCTCCGCGTGGTCGAGCCGCGCCAGGTCGCGAGGTTGTCCGCCGACATCGCTGAAGGCGGACAGCGCCAGCCTGTGCTTGTCGTCCCGCGCGATGACCGCTTCGTGCTCATCGACGGCTACTGCCGGGTCGCGGCGCTGCGTCGCCTCGGCCGCGACACCGTCTTGGCTCTACCCTTGGCGCTCAGCGAGCGGGACGCGCTGCTCTTCGCGTACCGGACCCATCGCGGTCGTCGGCGCTCGGCGATCGAAGATGGCTGGCTGATGCGAGAGCTGATCGAGCAATTCGGTCTGAAGCAAGCCGAGCTTGCGAAGATGCTCTCCAAATCGGAGAGCTTCGTCTCGCGCCGGCTCGCGCTGGTGGTTCAACTGCCGGAATCGGTCCAGAAGGCGGTGCGGGACGGTCGGATCTGCGCCTACGCGGCGCAGCGGTCTCTGGTGCCCTTGGCGCGCGCCAACCGCGACCACGCCGAGCGGCTGGTGGCGAACCTCGGCGACCTTCGACCGACGTCGCGCCAGGTGTCGGCCCTGTACCAGGCATGGCGGGCGGCGGACCGCGAGACGCGCGAGCGCATCGTGGCGAACCCCGCGCTGTTCCTCAAGGCGCAGGGCGCCGAGGACCCGCTGGCGCGGGAACGAGACCCCGCGGCGCTGATTGCGCACGCCGTCGAGGTCATCGCCGGCGCCTGTCACGCGGCGCGGAAGGTGATCCGCCAGCAGGAGCTGCATCTGCTGGATGAGGTGGGACGGACGGCGGTCTCACGCGCTTTCAAAGAGGCGGAGCTGGCGTTCCGGTCGGTTCGTGGGCTGCTTTCGGAGGAGGGACTGGATGCATGACGAGGCAACCCGAACGGCCGTCCTCCGGCTGGCTCGGCGGGAGCCGCCGCCCAGCATGCGCGCCATCTCGCGCGCGGTCGGCATCTCTCGCGAGTCGGTCCAGGCCATCCTCGACAGCGGCCAGGCGACGGCGATCCCTCCAGAGCGCAAGTCCGCGTTGGACGAACACATCGAACGCGTGCGGAGCCTCCACCGGCTCTGCGGGCGCAACCTCGTCCGCGTCCACGAGATGCTGGCTGAGGATGGCATCGATGTCCCGTATGCGACGCTCACCGCGTTCTGTCGCCGGCATGGAATCGGCCGGAAACC
>CAIKNO010000802.1 GCA_903828805.1 uncultured Sandaracinus sp.
GCGCTGACCATCCACTGCCGCACCGCCACGATGGGACACGACGGACGCGCCGACTGGAGCTGGGCGCGCCGCGCCCGCGAGGCCGTCTCCATCCCTGTGCTGGTCAACGGGGACATCCGGTCGGCCTCCGACGCCGTGCGTGCGCTCGACGAGACGGGCTGCGCGGGCGTGATGATCGGGCGCCGCGCCATCGAGCACCCTTGGATCTTCCGCGAGGTCCGCGCCGCGCTCAGCGGCGGCCGGGCTGGGCCTCCGACGCCGCGGGAGCGCCTGACCCTCTGCCGCGAGCACCTGCTCGCGCGGGCCGAGCAGGACGGGCCGCGCCGCGCGGTGCGCGCGCTGCGGAGGCTCTATCCGCACTACCTCCGGGGCGTTCCGGGCGCCCTGGTGCTGTGCAAAGAGCTCGCAGCCGCCACCACGCTGCCGCCCGTCCTCGACACCCTCGCCCGCGAGCTCGACGAGCTCGGCGCCGACGCGGGCTGAACGGCGGGAACGCGCCGCAGGAACCCCGGCGCGCGGGCCCCCGCTGCGGCCCCTCAGGGCTTCCGGATGACCATCACCGGCTCGGTGCGGTAGCGGCCCTGGCAGTCGGCGGGGCTCGCCTTGACGAGCCGTCGCTTGAAGGCCCGGTCGATCTTCAGCCAGCGGGCCCGCAGCGCGTCGGGCACGCCGCACTCGCGAAGCGACGCCTCGAGCATCGAATGGCGACGGTCGAAGAGCTCCTCGGTGATGAACATGTGCTGGTGGGCATACGGCGGCGCGCGGCCCATGTACCGCTGGGGCCCGCCCATGCACTGCGCCATGAAGTCGCCCTGCTGGTCCTCGATGAACGCGCGCTCGATGCCGACGAAGAACTGGCTCAGCCACGGGTCCGCATAGAGCTTGTCGTAGAAGGCGACGTGGACGCGGTCGAGCGTCGCCCGTCCACCGAGCAGGTCGAACAACGACTCGTCGCGCTCGTCGTGCTCGTCATCGCCTAGCATGGGTCCCACTCTGCGGCCCGCCGGCGGCCCCCCGCAAGCCCACGTCACCCGACACGCTCGAGCTCCAGGCCGGCTCAGGCCGGCGTGCCGACCTCATCCGTCGGCACCCACCGCGCGTCCGACGGGTCGGCCGGTGCGAGGACGTCGGCCGAGGGGTCCTCGCCTTCGACCCGGTCCCGCCCTGCGTTCTTCGCGCGGTAGAGCGCGGCGTCCGCGCGGGCGAGGGCCGCACCCACGTCGACGTCGTCGGCGCGCACGGCCGCGACCCCCGCGCTCAGCGTGAGCTGCTCCCCGTCGAGCGCCTCGAGCGGGGTGTTGCGGACCCGCGCGAGCATGCGCCCCGCGACCCGCTCCGCCTCGAGGGCCCCGCAATGCGGCAGCAGCAGCGCGAGCTCCTCGCCGCCCCAGCGCGCGAGCAGGTCGTGGCCGCGCAGCCCCAGGCCGCAGAGCCGCCCGAGCTCGCGGAGCACCGCGTCGCCGGTCGGGTGTCCCCAGCGATCGTTGACCCGCTTGAAGTGGTCGATGTCGACCAGGACGACCGCGAGCGCGCCTCCGTGACGTCGGGCCCGGGTCCGTTCGACCGCCGCCACCGACTCGAACGCGCGGCGGTTCGGAAGGCCGGTCAACACGTCGGTCGAGGCGTCCACGCTGAGCCGCTCGTTGGCCACCCGCAGCGCCGCCTGGGCACGCGCCTCGAGGGTCAGGACGAGGCCCACCATGAACAGCTGCACCTGCACGATCAGCGCGAGGGCGAGCGCGCCCCCGAACCACGACCCCAGCACCGGATCGGCGGTGGGGCTCGAGAGGACGGCGACCGCGCGGACCAGGTGGGACAGGGCGCCGAGCGCGAGCCCGCTCAGGGTACAACGGAGCCCGAAGCCCCACGGCCGCGGGACCCCGCGCATCAGGCGCAGCGCCATCGCGGGGACCGAGACCAGCAGCGCGAAGGTCATGGCCGCCACCCGCCACCTTGCCCCATCGACCGCCCCCGGCGAGGGGTCGCACCACCACAGCCACGCGAGCGCCACGAAGGCGGCCGCGAAGAGGATGCCGAGCCAGCGCGGTGGCGCCGCCACCCTGTAGAACAGTCCCATCCCGACCTGGAAACACCAGACCCCGGAGAGCAGACATCCGTTCGAGACCACGATCGTCACGACGTCGGGCAACACCCCGCGGCGGGACATCAGCCCCACCCCGACGGCCATCAGCACGGCGCCCCGGATCCACGCATGGAAACCCTGGCTCGGGACGTGACCGCGCCACGACGGCAACGAGAGCCCCATCCACATGACCAGCATCGCCGCACAGAGCGCGAGGAGCGAGGCGGCGCTGAAGGAGGTCATGCTCCCCAGACTACACACTTCGATCCGCGAGTGAACCTCGTTCGAGCGCGGGAACGGGGCCGCGGAGACCGCTCAGCCCCGTCCACCCGAGCGGCGCGTGGGGACAATCTCCCCGAGCCGCACGACGGAGGCGCCGTGGGCCTCGAGCTCCGGTCTCGCGGCACGGAACACCGCAACATACCGGTGGAAGGGCACCCTCGGCCACAGGTGGTGGACGAGGTGATGGCTCTGGCCGAGGAGCAGCCACGCGAGCCAACTCGAATCGATGATCCGCGTGTCCCGATAGCGCGCGCGGACGTCGTGCGGATGGTGGGGCAGCCAGTCGAACGCGAACGCGAGGAAGGCGTCGGCGCACAACGCGGGACCGAGCCACAGGGCGAGCAGCAGGAGCCCGTGGCCGCACACCACGAGCGCCACCATCGCCGC
>CAIKNO010000803.1 GCA_903828805.1 uncultured Sandaracinus sp.
CCGGCCTCTCGCTCGTCGAGGCGGCCGCCTTGCGCGCGAGCGACCCCACGTCCTACGTCGCGCGTTCCAAGCAGGGCATGGCCGACGAGGTGCGGGCGATGCTGACGATGGCCGCGCGCGGCGCCCACGCCTGCGACTACGGGAACAACATCCGCGCGCACGCCCAGGAGGTCGGTGTCGAGCGCGCCTTCGACATCCCCGGGTTCGTGCCGGCCTACGTCCGGCCGCTGTTCTGCACGGGCACGGGCCCCTTTCGCTGGGTGGCGCTCTCGGGGGATCCCGAGGACATCCGCGTCACCGACCAGGCGGTCAAGGAGCTCATGCCGGACGACGCGCACCTCCACCGCTGGCTCGACATGGCCGAGGAGCGGGTGGCCTACCAGGGGCTCCCGGCGCGGATCTGCTGGCTCGGCTACGGAGACCGTCACCGCGTGGGCCTCCGCTTCAACGAGCTCGTCCGCGAGGGCAAGGTGAAGGCGCCGATCGTCATCGGACGAGACCACCTCGACTCGGGCTCGGTGGCGTCGCCGAACCGCGAGACCGAGGCCATGCGAGACGGATCGGACGCGATCGGGGACTGGGCCGTGCTGAACGCGCTCGTGAACACGGCCTCCGGTGCGACGTGGGTGTCGTTCCACCACGGCGGAGGCGTCGGCATCGGCTACTCGCTGCACGCGGGCATGGTCGTCGTCGCCGACGGCACCGACGAGGCCGCCGAGCGCCTCGGGCGCGTGCTGCGCAGCGATCCCGGGATGGGCGTCATCCGGCATGCGGACGCAGGCTACGACCTCGCCATCGACGCGGCGGCGAGCCGTGGGGTGCATCTTCCTCACCGCGCGCGATGAGTCTCGAACGGCTCATCCGACACGCGCGGGTCGTGACGTGTGCCGGCCCGGGCCCTCTCGCCCGCGCGCGGCTCGGGATCATCGACGACGGGGCCATCGGGATCCTCGGCGGCCGCATCGCGTGGGTCGGGCCGGACCACGACCGCCCGAGGGATGCCGCGGAAGAGTGCGACGTCCGAGGGCGGATCGTGCTGCCCGGCCTCGTCGATCCCCACACGCACCTGGTCTTCGGCGGGTCACGCGTCGATGAGCTGGCCCGCAAGATGGCCGGCGAGGACTACCGTGCGATCGCCGCGAGCGGCGGCGGCATCGCGAGCACCGTGCGCGCGACCCGGGCCGCGTCCGAAGCGCAGCTCTTCGCTTCCGCGCGCGCCCGCGCCCTGGCGATGCGGTCGTGCGGGACGACGACCGTGGAGGTCAAGAGCGGGTATGGCCTCCGACTCGAGGACGAGCTGCGCCTCCTCGAGACCGCCCGCCGCCTCGACGACACCGGCATCGTGAACACGCGGCGCACCTTGCTCGGCGCCCACGCGATCCCACCTGAGCTTCGCGATGACCGGGCGGGCTACCTGGCCGAGGTGACGGGCGCGATGGTGCCTGCGGCCGCCGCCGCCGGCCTCGCCCACGCCTGCGACGTCTACCTGGACGAGGGCGCCTTCAGCCTGGAAGAAGCGCGGCGCGTGCTCGTCGCCGCCCGTGCGCACGGACTCGGCGTGAAGGCCCACATCGGGCAGTTCGCCGATCTCGGGGGGGCGCAACTCCTCGCCGAATTGGGTGGACTCTCGGGCGACCACCTCGAGGCCGTCTCCGACGAGGGGCTGCGGGCGATGGCGCAGGCGGGCGTCCGCGCGGTGCTGCTGCCCGGCGCGTGGACGACGCTCCGACAGGCCCCGCCGGATGCCCGTCGAATGCGCGCGCTCGGCGTCTCGATCGCGGTGGGGACCGACTGCAATCCCGGCACATCCCCGACGACCGACCTCCCCCTCTGCGCGGCGTTGGCGGTGCGTGACGCGGGCCTGACGATGGAGGAGGCCGTCCTCGCCGTGACCGTCGAGGCCGCGAGGGCGCTCGGCGCTCCCGACGTCGGCCAGGTCGCCGTCGGTATGCGGGCGGACCTGGTCTGCTACGACCACGACGACCCGCGGGTCCTCGCGTACGCGGTCGGCGGATTGCGGGCGCGCTTCGTGTGGCTCGCTGGGCACCGCGTGCCGACCGCGGATTCGGACATCGCGCACGCCGTCGGGTCGGAGACGCTCGAAGACCTGAACCGCCACGGCCTCTGGTAAGCTGCCCACGTGGACGCTGACCTCGACTACGACCAGGCATTTTCCGGATACGAGGCCCGCTTCACGGAACGCTTCGGCGACCGCGCTCCCGGGGCGTTCGTGAAGTTCGGCAAGCACATGGTGCATCGCCTCGACGGCGCCGACTTCCCCCGGCGACTCGACGACTACCTGCGGCTCCACGCCGCGTGCAAGCGCATGATCGAGACGGGCTCGACGATCAGCGACGCACTGGTGCTCGACTTCGCCGAATCGGCGTCATGGATCGCCATCGAGGCCCCGGACATGTACCGGATGTTCCGCGGCGAGCTCGGCACCCCTGAAACCGCCGCCCCCCGCAGGACCATCCCCAGCCCGCCCCGCAACGTTCGCTGAGGCGGCCACGGCTCGGAGCCGAGGCCGCGCGCAGCTCAGATCCCCTTGGGAACCTTGGCGAGATCGACCTGATCCAGCGCCCACCGGATGAGGGCGCTGCGCGTGATGCGGCGGTGACCTGCGCCCTTCAGCGTCGCGACCTTCTCGTCGAGGCGCGCCAGGTCCTCGTTGTACATCGAGATGCAGATGATCTCGTAGTGGTCCGCCTTCGGCTTGGGCGCGCGCCTCCGCTTTCGCTCGGGGCTGGCGGGCGCCGCGGCGAGCGGCATCAGCGGCGCATCCGCGAGGTAGAACGTCTCGCGAAGAACGTCGCGGACCTCCCCTTCGTCGAAGATCTCTCGAACGGCGCGGGCGTGGGGGCTCGACATCGCGGAGGACTCCTTCACGAGGCGACCGCCGCCATCGGCACGGTCACCCCGGCGGGCGCGTCTCGATCGAGCAAACGAGGGTCGCCGCGGAGCCGGCGGACGTGCTCCACCAGGCCCATGTAATCCAGCGCACCGTGGCTGTCGGGCGCGTACTCGAAGATCGTCTGGCGGGCGCTGGGGGCCTCGCGCAGCTTGGTGTTCACGCGGATCGGCGGCAGGCACCGCTCCCCGAAGTGGTCCTGCAGCGCGCTCACGGAGTCGCGCGCGATCTTGTTGCGCACGTCGTAGAACGTGGGGAGAACGCCGAGCATCGCGACGTCGTGCTTCAGGTGGTCGCGCACCTGACGCAGCGTGCGGAGGACCTGCTTGACGCCGACCAGCGACAGGTAATCGCAGCTGACCGGCACGAGCACGCTGTCGGCGTACACGAGCGCGTTCTGGTTCATGAGCGAGAGCGCGGGTGCGCAGTCGATCACGATGACGTCGTAGCCGGTCAGCCGATCCCCGAGGCGCTCCCGCATGACGCGGTCGCGGTTCGGGCGGCCCGCGAGGTGAAGCTCGGCGGCCGCGAGGAGCTCGTTCGACGTGAGCACGTGGAGGTCATCTCGAACCGGCACGGCCGCGTCCATCGCCGACGTGCCATGCACGAGCACGTGGTAGAGCGTCTTCTCGCCACGGATGCCGAGCGAGGCCCCGACGTTGCCTTGGCCATCCGCGTCGACCAGCAGCACCTTGCTGCCCGCCTCGGCGAGACCCGCGGCGAGGTTGACCGCCGTGGTGGTCTTGCCCGTGCCGCCCTTGTGGTTGAACACCGCGATCCGCCGCGGTCCGGTCTGTGCGACCGCGGAGGGTCGGTTCACCCGATGCACCCCCGCGAGCGCCGTCGTGCGGCAGGCCATGGTGCAGTAGTGGGACGGTGCGCCGTCCTGGACCTGCACCTGGAACGGATACTCGAGCGTGAAGCGCTTGCCGCACACATCGCATCCGCACGCACCGTCGCGCGCGCCCTCGGTGCCAGCGGCACCGGACGACGAGTACCCGAGGCTCACCTGCTGGCAAGCCTGCGAACAGAAGTACTGGAACGCGCCGTTGTCGTCGCGCACCTGATAGCGAAACCGCACCTGAAAGGCGCGCTCGCAGACCGAACAACTCGAGAGCGGGGTGTCGACCACGCTGGCTCTCCCTGCGATGGGAACGCGACCCGTTCGCGCCCTCCCCTCCAATGCCGGAGTGCCCCCGAGAAATCAAAAAAGTGACGAAGCCCTCGCGCGGGCGCTGCGCTAGCGTCCCCCCGGGGCGTGCTGGTCACGAACACAGGAGATCGCGCATGACGTCGTACGAAGGTCGGAACGTGGTGGTCACCGGCGGCACCGGGGCGCTCGGCGCGGCCGTGGTGGAACGCCTGCTGCGTCAGGGGGCGCGGATCCACGTGCCCGCGTGGTCCGCGCAGGACGCCGCGCGCTTCCCGCTCGGGTCGGACGCTCGGGTCGAGGTGCTCGGCGACGTCGACCTGTCTGACGAGGTCCAGGTCGATGCGTACTACGCGGCCCTGCCCCCGCTCTGGGCGTCGATTCACCTCGCGGGCGGCTTCGCGCCGGGGACGCTCGAGGACACGTCGGCAGACACGCTGCGCCGGATGCTCAGCACCAACACGATCAGCGCGTTCCTCTGTTGCAAGGCTGCGGCTGCGCGGATCCGCGCCAACGGCCTGGACGGCGGTCGCATCGTGAACGTCGGCGCAAGGCCGGCGCTCGTCCCGTCCGCGGGGGTCGCCGCGTACGCGGCATCGAAGGGCGCGGTGACCACCCTGACGCTCGCCCTCGCCGAGGAGTTGAAGGGCGCAGGCATCTGGGTGAACGCCGTGATTCCATCGACGATGGACACGCCTGCCAACCGCGCGGGCATGCCGGATGCCGATTTCTCGACGTGGCCGACCACGGACGAGGTCGCGGCGACCATCGAGTTCCTCGCGTCCCCGGGCAACGCGTGCACCCGCGGGGCCCTCGTGCCGGTGTTCGGACGCACCTGAGTGCGCCACGAAGGGGATGGGCCTCGCAGCGAGGTGCGGGCCGAGCGCCCGCGCGCATGACCGCTCGGGGGGAGCGTCAGGGCAGCACGGTCCGATGGATGACCACGGGCCGGCCCATGGCGTCCGCGACGACGGCGGTCGCCTCGTCCGAGTCGTACCAGACCGACGTTCGCTCCGCCGAGTACATCAGCGGCACACCGAGCGCGACCGCATCGGCGGGGGCCGCGATGCGCAGCACCGCGCCGGTGGCCTCCGAGCGCCCGAAGGCCGTCAAGAGCCTGGCCGTGCTCGTGATCTGCCACGAGCCCGAGTTCGTCGGGCCCATCGTGTCGAGCACGATGACGACGCCCCCCCGGGCCACGAACGTCGCGAGCGCCGTGGACCACAGCGCCCCGAGCCCGCGAAGTTCATCGTCGTCCGATCCGCGCTGCGCGTACACGAGGAACACCTCGGCGTCGACCAGCCCGACGGGAACCTTGCCCGCATCGAACACGGCCTGTCGCGTCCACGCCCGCCCGGTGGTCGTGGCGACCTGACGGATGGCCGCGTCCGTGCCCGCCCGCGACGGTTCCGTCGAGGTCCCCTCCCACACGAGCACGTCCACGGGCGCGCTGCGTGCGAGGAACACGGCGTTGCCGATGACCCGGTTCATGCCGGGGCGACTCGACTCGTAGTCGTGGCCCACGAGCACGACGTGGCCCGCGACGGGATCGCTGCACAGGCCATCGATGCAGAGTCCCGACACGCACGTGATGCCACAACCGCCGCAATGATCGGGGTCGTTCCGCGTGTCGATGCAGAGCCCGGCACAGACCTGCCGCGGCGCCTCGCAGGTGGGCGCGCAGACGCCGCCCGCGCACACCTCCGCGGCGCCGCAGCGCACGTCGCACGCGCCGCAATGCGTGGGGTCCGAGACCCCGTCCACGCACGCCCCGCCACACTCGAGCTGGCCGAGGTCGCACCCGGGAGGCCCCGCGTCGAACGGAGGCCCCGCATCCCGGGCGGAGCCGTCGGCGGGCACAGCCCCGTCGTGCGCGTCCCCGCCGTCGGTGCCCGCATCCAGGACCTCACCGGCGTCGAGGCCGGCGTCGAGGCCGGCATCGAACGACGCATCCATCCCGGCGTCGAGGGGCGCTTCGCACACACCGTCGACGCAGGCGCTCCCGGACGCACACGCGCGGTCGCAGCCCCCGCAATGCGCCTCGTCGCGGGCGAGGTCGACGCACGTCTCGCCGCACCACGTCAGCCC
>CAIKNO010000804.1 GCA_903828805.1 uncultured Sandaracinus sp.
CCGGCGCTACGACCGCGAGACGCTCGAGGTGCGGTGGCGCGGCCTCTCGATCGCCGACGTGCTCGACTGCTCGGTCGAGCAGGCGCGGGCCCTCTTCGAGGCGGTACCGGCCCTGCGCGACAAGCTCGACGCGCTCTCGGGCGTGGGGCTCGGGTACCTGCGGCTCGGCCAGCGCGCGACGACCCTCTCGGGGGGCGAGGGGCAGCGGCTCGCGCTCGCCCGCGAGCTCGTCCGCAAGGGCAAAGGCAAGACGCTCTACGTGCTCGACGAGCCGACGACCGGGCTGCATCTGTCGGACGTCGACGTGCTGCTGGCGGCCCTCGAGGAGCTCGTGGAGCTGGGGCACACGGTGGTGCTCATCGAGCACACGCCCGAGGTGATCGCCGCGTCGGACTGGGTCATCGATCTCGGCCCCGGAGGCGGCCCGCTCGGAGGGCGCAAGGTGGCCGAGGGCACCCCGCGCGAGGTCGCGTCCGTGGAGGCGTCCTTCACCGGACGGGCGCTGCGCGGGGTGGTCGACGCCCGGTGAACGGCGTTCACGGCCGAGGGCGTTGCGGCGCGGCCGGATCGAGGCAGGCCCGATCGAAGGACACCCGATCGAAAGACACCGAGGACGCGTGCGCCGGGCGCAGCACCAGCGCCGGCAGCGTTTCGCCGACTTCGAACGCGGCCCGGTCGGCCGGGAGCCGCACGAGCGCGTCCACGTCCAAGAGTGACGTCAGCTGACCCGACCCCTGCTGCGCGAGCAAGGTCGCCCTCGGCGCGCCGGTGCTCCAGTCGAGGCGGGCACGGGCGAGCTCGGTGCGCCCGGTCGCGTGGGTGGCGGCCGCCGCGAGCGTCACCTCGACGAAGGCGCGGTGCGGGTCGGGATGCCCGAGCATCCGCCGCAGGGCCGGCCGCACGAAGACCTCGAACGTGACCCACGCGCTCACCGGGTTGCCCGGCAGCCCGAAGACGGGCGTCCGACCGGCGGTGCCGAACGTGAGCGGCTTGCCGGGCTTGAGGTCGACCTTCCAGAACTCGGCGCGGACGCCGGCGTCGCGCAGCGCGAGGTGCACGAGGTCGTGGTCTCCGACCGAGACGCCCCCCGAGATCACGAGCGCGTCGGCCCGCAGGCCGTCACGGACGGACGTGGTCAGCGGGGCGAGGGCGTCGGGCGCGCGGCGCAGCACGACGGCCTCGCAGCCCGCGTCTTCGATGGCCGCGGCGAGGGCGGGTCCGTTCGCGTCGAGGATGCGGCCCGCGGGCGGCGGACCCTCGCCCTCCCACAGCTCGTCGCCGGTGCTCAGCACGGCGACGCGGGGACGCCGGAACAACTCGACCTCGGCGACGCCCTGGGCGGCGAGCGCGGCGACCTCGCCGGGACCGAGGAGGGTCCCGGCGCCGAGCACGCGCGCGCCTTCGCGCAGATCCTGACCGCGGCGTCGGACGTGGCTGCCGACCGCGGGCGCGTGGTGGAAGGCGACTCCGTCCGGCCCTTCGACGGCGTCTTCCTGCATGACGACCGCGTCGGCCCGCGGAGGGAGCACGGCGCCCGTGAAGATGCGCACGGCCCCGC
>CAIKNO010000805.1 GCA_903828805.1 uncultured Sandaracinus sp.
CCCACCGTCAGCGTGTAGCGGGCCGTCTGGTCGGGGTTCGCGCCCAGCACGCGGATGTAATAGGTGCCGTCCAGGATGGCGGCGTTGAAGCGCGGGATCTCGAACGCGTAGGTCCGGGTGCCGTCGTTGCCCTGCTGGAACACGTTGGGACGGAACACCGGCTGCGAGTCCGGCGTCGGCGCACCGGGGCCGAAGACGGCGAAGTCCAGGTCGCCCATGCCGGCGGCGGCATCCAGGCGCACGCTCAGACCGTCGCGGGCGCCCATGCGCACGGCGTACCAGTCGTCGTCCCCCGGGCAGATGCTGTGGTTCTCGATCGCGGTCTCCTGCTGGAGCTGCGGCAAAGAGATCGACGTCGCGTTGATGGCCGAGTCGTCGCCGGCGGCGGACTCACCGGCGTCGGGCAGGCAGCCCCCGGGCGGGGCGAGGTCGACGATGAGCCGGTAGGTGTTCTCGGCCAGGCCGCGCGGCTGCACCTCGAGCGTCCAGTGGCCCGCGGGGGCGGACACGCCCGAGCCGGCGACCGGGTAGCGGATGTCCTCGTTGTCCGCGGCGCCGGTGCTTTCGGCCACGGGCTGGTCGTCGGCGTCGTAGAGGCGGAAGTCCAGGTCGCCGGCGGCGTTGGAGAACTCCAGGCGGGCGTGGATCTCCCAGCCGTCTTCCGGCGTCTCGAAGCGGAAGAAGTCCGAGTCGAGCTGACAGGCGTTGAAGGCCATCGGGCCCGAGTCGAAGTGCGTGCCGTTGGCGAACGCCAGGGGCCGGGCGCCGGCGATGTTGTCGTTGGGCTCCTGGGCGTCGTCGCGGCAGCCGGCCTCGCAGCGCGCGGTGTCGGCGTTGCAGAACTCGCCGGCGTCGCAGTCGGCGTGCTGCGCGCAGGGGCGGTGGCACTGGAAGTCGACGCAGTACCAGCCCGGGCCGTTGCGCATCACGCACAGGTCGTCCGTCTGGCAGCCGGCGCCGCACTCGCGGTTCTCCTGGCAGTAGCTGCCCTGGGGGCAGTTGTCCGGCTCGGTGCGACAGCCGGTCGAGCACTGGCCGGCGGCGCCGCAGAACTGCGTGTTCGGGCACTCGCCGTCCGAGCCGCACGAGCGGAACCCGCACACGTGGGTGTCGGCGTTGCAGAACTGACCGCCCGGGCAGGCGCGGGGCGCGTCCAGCCGGCAGCCGGGCGCGCAGTGGCCATCGGCCCCGCAGTACTGCTCGTCCGGGCAGTCGTCGTCGGCGGCGCAGCGGCTCTCGCAGGGGTTCGGGTTGGTGCAGAACGGCACGCCCTCGAGCACGTCGCCGCGGCACGTGCCGGGCAGCACGGCACTGCAGGCGTCGTCGGCGCTGCAGCAGACCACGGCCAGGGTGCAGTCGTGGGTGTCCGGGTCGCAGAGCTGGCGCCGCCCGTCCATCGTCAGGGGGCACTCGTCCGGATCCGTGACCTTGCAGCCCTCGACGCAGTCGCCGTCGCTGCAGTAGGTGTTGGGCGGGCAAGCCGAGTCCGACGTGCACCGCATGTCCAGCACGCACGCGTGCGTGTCGTCACACAGGTAGGGCTCGTTGCAGTCGTTGGGCGACTGCCGGCAGCCGGGCTTGCACGCGCCGGTCTCGGCGTCCGCCGCGCGGTCGCAGAAGTAGCCGTTCGGACAGCTCGGGTCGTCCGTGCAGTGGTTCAGATCGGGACCGGCGCCCCCAACGGGCAGATCACCGCCGGTGCCGCCGCTGGTGCCGC
>CAIKNO010000806.1 GCA_903828805.1 uncultured Sandaracinus sp.
GCTCGTGCTGCTCGGCGGATGCCAGGAGCCGGTGGGGCCCCGCGGACGGGACGGCGGCACCAGGACGGACGGGTCGACCGAGCGCGGTGATGCCGGCGCGGAACGCTGCGACCCCGGTCTCGATTCCGACGGGGACGGCCTCACCGACGACGTCGAGTGCATGCTCGGCAGCGACCCCTTCGCGCGCGACTCCGACATGGACGGCGTGGCCGACGGCGACGAGGCCGCCTACCCGCGCATCTGCGTCGCCGCCGACCCGTCTGCCCAGCGAAGGCCTCCGCCCGCCTGCACCGCGGACGCGGCGTGTGAGCCCGGCGAGCGCTGCACCGGCCTCGACCCCACCCGCGCGGACACCGACGGCGACGGAGTGCCCGACCGCATGGAGGACCTCGGGCTCGACGCGGCGATCGACGTCGCGATGGGAGAGACCGATCCGCGCCTCGGCGACACCGACGGGGACGGCACCTCGGACGGCATGGGCGGGCTCGAGATCTGCCGCCCCGAGGGCCTGGCGATGGTCACCCAGGCAGGCGTGCCGGACGCCCCGATCCAGCTCGGGTTCGCGCCCTCGTGGGGCCGCGCCCGCGAGGTCGTGGGCACGATGGCGCGCGGCGCGTTGCTGCTCGACGACGGGACCGCCGAGGTCGCCGCCCTCGTGGCAGGCGTCCCGTCGGCAGGCGACGTCGCCGCGGAGGCCGCCCGGATCGAGGGCGTGGTGTCGGCCGCGCTCGGCGCCGGCACGTCGGCCGTGCTGATCGGCCGCGCGCTCACGACCCACGAGACCCAGCCCGCCGTCACCTCCACCTACCGGGTCGCCCGCCCGACGAGCGCGGGCGCGCTGCGGGACGCGCTCGTCCTGCCGCTCGTCGGCGCCGCCGCGCCGGCCGGAGGCCCCCTCGTCGGCGCGGGCGACGCGTTCCTCGTCGACGTGACCACGACCCGCCGCACCACCGGCGCCGCCGCCGGCACGACGGACGTGCAGGTCACGGTCGCGCCGCAGTCGGCCTACGACGACACCGGTCGCACCACCTCGATCGCCGCGAGCGACCTCGCGAACACGACCGGCGTCGCCGAGGGTGCCCGCGGGCTCGGGCACGCCTGCCAGGTCTTCCGCGGCGCGCCCGTGCCGCCTGTCGACTTCCTCATGCCGACGGACGTGTCGCCCTCGATGGGCCCTTACCAGGTGCGGATCGGCGACACGGCCGCGCGCTTCTTCCGCGACCTCGGCGTCGCGGGCATCGACTTCCGGGTCGCGCCCATCGCCGCCCAGAGCCGGGCGTTCGACTTCGCCCGCCCCGGACTGACGTGGGTCGAGGGCACCGACCCGATGGGCGCGGCCTCCCTCGCGTACCGGGTGACGGTCGAGCGCTACATGGCGAGCGCGATGGACCGCTTCGCGCCCTACCCGAACCCCGGCTCGTTCACGACGCAGGCGAACGAAGAGCCGATCGCCGCGACGATCCTCGCCCACGAGCAGCTCTCCACCGCGGCCGCGACCCTGCCCGCCGAGCAGCGGCTGCGCGAGGGCGCCCGCGTCGTGGCCTTCATGATCGCGGACGAGACCGGCACCAACGACGTCGATCGTTATTTCACCCGCGACACCGCCCGGTGGGGGCGCACGTATCCCGAGCAGCTCGCCGCGGCCATCGCCTACATGCGCGACCACGACATCCTCACGTTCGGCCTCGTCAACGCCGTCCGCTCCGTGCCGAGCTGCGACCCCGCCGAGCCGCAGGACATGCGTCGCTGCGTGATCGTGGGCAACGGAGGGGCCTTCCTCGACATCACGACGGCGACCGACGCCGACGTCGCGGCGGCGATGTCGCGGGTCGTCGCGGCGGTCATCGGCAGCGCGAGCCCCTACACGCTGACCCGATCGCCGATCACCAGCACCCTCAAGGTGCGGGTGCGCGGTCTGGACGTCCCGCGGTCCCGGCAGAACGGATTCGACTACGACCCGGCGACGCGCGCGATCGTGTTCTTCGGCCCGAGCTACCGTCCGGCCGAGGGGGACGAGCTGGTCATCTCGTACCGCGTCTGGGA
>CAIKNO010000807.1 GCA_903828805.1 uncultured Sandaracinus sp.
CTCTGGCAGGGCGCGCCCGCCGATGTCCCGGGACATGTCGAGGCGATGCTCCGGGGCGCGCGCTTCGTGGTGGTGGACGGGTTCTATCTGCGCCGCGCCATGCATCCCGAGGCCGCGTGGCGCGCCCCCGAACAGGCGCGCTTCTACCGGGCGCTGATGTCGGGAGAGCTCGGCTTCGAGGTGGTCGCGGACTTTCCGAGGGAGCCTCGGCTCGGGCCCTTCCGATGGGACGAGTCCGACGCGGAGATCCTCGCGGTCGCGTTCGATCACCTTCCGATGATGGTGCTCGAGCGGCGGCCCCCGCCGTCCGCCGGGCCTTGAGCGGCGTCGAGGACCGAGGGCGACCGGACGAGCGGCGCGCGCGCCGCGGCGTCGACGGGCCCGGCCGAAGGCGACGGCTCCGCGGGTCGCACGCGGTCAGCGGGCACCGGCATCGCAGGCACCGGCATCGCAGGCACAGGCATCGCAGGCACCGGCATCGCAGGCACCGGCATCGCAGGCACCGGCACCGCAGGCACCGGCACCGCAGGCACCGCGGGATGGCGCGCCCGACGCCACGCACGGCGGCGCTCGCCGAGCGCCTCGAGGCGTCCCGCCTCGCGCGCCGCCGGCGACGGGGTCGGGTCGAGGAGCTCGAGGCGCGAGAAGCCGAGCGTCCCGCCGACCACCCGCATCCGCAGCGTCACGATGCCCTGATGAGGGCGGAGCACCGGCACGCGGAGCGCGCGGGTCCCCGCCTCCACGCGGAACGTTCCGAGGTCCTCGCCCCCCAGCTCGAACCAGACGTGCACGGCCCCTCCGTCCACCGCAGGCTCGGCCCCGACGTCGAAGAGCAACGCGCCGATCTGAGGCCAGCTGATCGGCACGAGCGCCCGCGCGTAGGACCCCTCGACGGGCCGCATCCGACGGCCTCCGAGCGTCCGCGGTGCCGCCGCGAATCCGACGAGGAGGTCGTCGTGACGGTCGAGGAAGTCGAAGGTGCTCTCCTCCTCGCGCCGCTCGAGCGTGAGCCACTCGTGGAAGAAGATCTCAGGCGCACCCGCCTGGTCCCACGCGCGCGGGGAGACGTGGTGATAGGCCGCGAAGGGAAGCGACGCCGGCCACGTCAGCGGGTTGCCCACGTGGCTCCAGACCGGGTGCGCGAGCCGCCCCCACACGTCGAGCCACATGTCGTCCGAGGCATGCGCGACGTCGGTGCGCAGGGCCTGCGCCACGCCGACCTGCGTGCCGGTCGACCACGCCCCGAGCACGGTGACGAGGCCTCCCGCCAGGACGGCGGGCACGAGGCTCGATGCCACAGGACGGGGACGCACGAACTCGGCACCGACCGCGGCGATGCCGAGGGCGAAGGGCACCGAGAGGGCGTCGAAGCGACGGCCCGGGAACCCGAGCGCACCCCACCAGTCGAACACCGAGGCGTTCACGTACGTGATGACCGCGAAGAGCAACAGCATCGGAAGCCCGAAGCTCCGGGTCCGCCGCCGCACCGCCAGCAGCACGAGACCTCCCAAGGCCACGTACAAGATCGGGCTCCACACGAGCAGCCCGTTCGTGCTCGAGAAGAGCACCTGCGCGAGGCGGGGCGAAGACCAGCGCATGTAGTGCGGCCCCTGCGGGAGGAAGAAGAGCTCCCCCTGGCTGTCCCACCACTGCGCGACCTGCGGCGCGAACACGAGCGCGGCCGTCAGCACGTAGACGAACCCTGCGCCCACCAGCCGCGCCAAGGCCCCGGCGTTCCGGTCGTGAATCCGAGCCCATGCCCGCTCGACCCACAGACACAGCGGCAGCACCGCGAGCACCGCGTTCTGGGGCCGCACCAGCATCGCGAGCCCGGTGGCCGCGCCGAGACGCAGCCAGCCCCAGCGGGACGGGCGACGACGCTCGGCATCCCACGCCAGCACGACCCACCCGGCGGTGCACGCGGACGCCGCGTGCCCGTACGAGAGCAGCATCGTCGCGTAATAGGTGAGGGGCGTGAGCACGCCCATCGCGACGGCGCCGAAGAGCGCCGGCCCCTCACCGAACGCGCGGCGTGCGACGAAGAACGCGGTGAGGATGGTGAGCACGCCGGCGAGCCACGAGCCGCGCACCGCCCGCTCCGCGAGGGGACCCGTGCAGGCCGTCGCTGTCCGCGGATCGCGCACGCGCAGCGCCGGGTGCTGCGTGAGCCGGTCGAACGCGAGGATGGGCACCCAGAAGATCGAGGCGCCGGGGTTCCACTGGTTGATGACGTCCCCCTGCGGCGTGTGCGCGAGGCCCCACGGGTCGCCGCACGTGCGGTAGTCCGCCTCGAAGTCCACGTCGTGATCGAACACCATCGAGCGCGCCCACAGCCACGTGTAGTAGCCGTCGCCGTGGACGCTCGAGGACATCGGGTCCGCCGCCACGAGCACGAGCAGCCACGCGAACGTCGCGCCGAGCACGAGCGCGGCACGCCGCGACAAGGCCGACGCCGGCATCGGCGCCCGTAGGCGAGCGGCGCTCACTCGAACTGGAGCTCGGCGAGCCCGGCCCCGACGCGGTGATGAGAGCGCGCCGTGAACCGGAGGTGATCGACGCCCTCGACCGGCGCGCCGAGGTTCAGTTCCACGGGGGCATCGGTGGACTCGAGCGTGCCCTCGAGGGTTCGGACGGCCACGCCGTGCGCGAACACCTCGACCCGGTACTCTTGGGTGCCGCGGTCACGATGCGGGAGGTTGATCCCGTTGATCAAGCGGACCGTGTGGAGCGTGCGCCCGGGCGAGATGCGCACGTCGAGCGTCGCCTCGGTCCCGTCCGGCGCGAGCCACATCGTGTCGGGCCGTCCGTCGATGACCTTGTCGGCCGAGAAGTTGTCGCTGTCCGCCCACACCGCGGACGCGTCGATGAACACCCCTTCGGGGGTCCGGGTGAGCACGTAGGCGACACCGGCCACGATGGCCACCGCGAGCACCGCCCGGAGGACACGCCCGAGGGCGGTCGCTCCGAGTTGACGGGGCGTCCGCACCGCGAGCGCGAAGGCCCGGGCGGACTGGTGCTGGGCCGAGGTCAACCTGCGGAACAGGGCGGTGTGGGCGGGCGTGACGTCGCGATCGAGGGTCGGCAGCGGCACCGAACGGGCCTCCCGCAGGACGCCTTCGACCTCGGCGGCCGCGTCGGGACGCATGCCGCGCGCCGACAGGACCAGGGCCCGCTCGCGCAGCGGATCGTGATCCGTCAGCCCGAGGCCGCGCGCGAACACCGGCACGGCGTCGAGGGTGTCCTCGAGGGCCTCGAGTCCGAGCCTCAGGGCCTCCGACGCGTGGCCGTTGTGCCACAGCGTCTCGGCCGCCTCCGCGCGCTGGGCGCCGAGCGCGAGGGCCTGCGCGAGCTCCTCCCGCGGGGCCTCGCCGAGGGTCGAAGCGACGGCACGGGCGCGGCGCAGCGTGTAGTGCTCGACCACGCCTGCGAGCAGCCCCGGCACGGCAGCGCGGGCAGGCACGGCAGCGCGGGCAGGCTCGGCGGCGCGGGCAGGCTCGGCGGCGCGGGCAGGCTCGGCGGCGCGGGCAGGCTCGGCGGCGCGGGC
>CAIKNO010000808.1 GCA_903828805.1 uncultured Sandaracinus sp.
GCCTCGACCTCTACCTCGCGTTCTATCAGGGCATGCACAACTTCCGGCATGACGTCCTCGGGTTCCTTGGGCGCCTGCTTGGCCCCGTCACCTCGAAGGGATCATGAGCCGGGCCTCCAATGAGGCCAGTCGTCAAGCCCGCTCCGGCGCCACTACAGCATCACCGCGCGCAACAGATGTTCTGTCCACGCTCGCGGTACGACTCCCCCCATCGCTGTCGTGAGTGGCGGAGGGCGTCGCTGCAGAGGTGACCGAGCGCGTGGCGGACGACGAAGTCGTTGTCGTAGGGCGAGCCGTCGGGCAGCACGAGGGGCGCGACGGTGATGCGACCGATCTGCGTCTGTCCCTGGGCGATGGCGGTCGCGAGGCCGGTTCGATGGATGGCTCCGTCCCACGCGGGGTGGTGGATCACGGTGTAGAAGGCGCTGCGGGCGCAGTCTCCGAAGCCCTCTTCGGCGCGGCGGGGGATGCAGGGGAGGACCCGCGTGCGATCGAAGATCGCCTGGCAGGTGCGGTCCCTCGCGCCGATCCCGTGGCAGCAGCGCATGCGGGCCTCGGCCTTGCGCGCGAGGATCTGGTCGACGTAGGTGCGGACGTGCAGGCGGCGACGGCGACGGCGATCGTTCGGCGGGCCGGCGGGATGCCCTCGGAGAGGTTGTCTGCTCCGTCCATCAGGCGGAGCTCGGGCGGGACGAAGGTGGCCGCGCCGCTCGGGGCGGCGAGACCCTCACGCGAGGACGTCGCCTCGTCGCCGGAGGCTGAGCGGCAGGCGTTGTTGTCGTCGATCCACCGTCGGGTGTCGGCCACGAGCGCGGCGCGGCGCGCGGTGGGGTCGTCGACGGCGAGCGAGCGGAGCATGACGAGCGAGCAGAAGGGGAGGTACTCCGTGGGGGCCGGGGGCGGTGCGGCGTCGGGGGGTGCGGCGTCGGGGAGGTCGGGTGGCCACCACGGCGGCGGCGCGGTGTCGAGGAGCGTCTCGCAGGAGTCTCTCGCCCACAGTTCGGCGTCGTTTGCGTGCGCGCGTCGACGGCGCGATGTCCTGGGAGAGGGGTGCTGCGCCGCGGGGAGCGAGCGGATCGAGGCCTCCGCTGCGGAGCCCGAGCGCCGCGGGCCGGTCGTGGTGACGACGTCACGGCGGAGCGTGACCGAGAGGAGCGTCGCCAGAGCAACCGTCTCGACCGTGATCGCTCCCGCTCGCATGTTCGTCCTCCCCAGATTTGGGCTCGACTGTACCGCGCTTCCGCACGCGAGCGCTGGCTCGGCCGGCGCGTTGGCACTGCGCGGGGGGGGAGAGCTTGTTGGCGCGCGTCCGCGAGGCGCACTCTCCCGCGGGGGTGACGCGGAGGCTTCCGTCAGACCCGCCCGTGCGCAGCGTCGTCCACGTTGGACCACGCCGCCGCCGCGCGGGCCGCGGCGAGCCACTCCGCGGGGCCCTCGGGGAGCGTCGCGAAGCCCGGAAAGCCAGCCCAGGCGAGGCTGTGACGGAGGTGGCCGAGGAGGGTGGCGTCGTGCGCTCCTCCGTCGGCGGGATCGCTCCCGTGCGGGCGGAGCGTGAGCTCGAGGCACCCCGCGGAGAAGCCGGCCTTGGCCAACGCGTCGGGCGCGATCGGGAGGACGAAGGGCGGGGCGTCGGAAGTCTCGAGGGCCGCGGCGAGGGCGTCGGCGGCGGGCGTGAGCACGAGCGCGTCGGTGAGCCAGACGGGCTCGCGATTGCCGCGAAATCCGAGGAAGGCGGGGCGCGGCCAGGAGGGGTGTTCGCCGCGCAGGTCGACGCCGCCGAGGGTGCGCCACACGAGGGCCAGCGCGGGCGGGACGGCCGCGCGCTTCTCGAGCCGGGCGAGCGCGGCCAGGTCCTTCGCCCGCGGCGGGACGAGGACGCTGCGGGGAGCGGCGAAGCGGTAGCCTGTGTTTCGGAGGTGGGCGACGAGTCGGGCGAGGGCGTCGCGCATCGCGGTCACCTCGACGGCTCGCGCGTCGGGCGAGGGCGTCGCGGCGGGTTGGGGGTGGCGCGCGGGCGCGCGGACTGCGGGTGACGATTTCGGCGGGGCGGGGAGCTTGCGTTGGAGGTCGCGCGCCAGGGTCGCGACCGCGCGGTCGGGGTCGCGGACGAGGCGCGCGAGCAGCGCGGGGAGGCGCGGATCGGCGGTGAGCCAGCCCTGCGAGGGCTCGTGGGGACGGCGGAAGGCGTCGGCGCGCAACCCCTCGAGCAGGGCCCGGAGGCGAGGGCGACCTCCCTCGGTCAGGAGAGCGTCGCTCCCGCCGAGCGCGTCGAGCGCGCGGGCCGCGTCGGCCTCGAGGAGCAGTCGCACCGCGAGGCCCTCGGCGTACGTGAGCGACGCGCCGGGCGGGGCCGCGGCGAGGCGGGCCGAGAGGAGGGCCCGGCCTGCCGCGCAGGTGGCGAGCGCGTGGGCGGCGTACACGCCTACCTCGCCCGCGGCGTCGACCAGCGGGACGAGGCGTGCGAAGGCCGCGTCGGGCGCGTGGCGCAAGAGGTAGGAGAGCAGGGGAAGCGACCGCGACCGCAGGTGCGGGTCGAGGTCGGAGGCGTCGAGGGCGACCCCGTCGAGGGCGGCCTCCACCGCGCGGACGCCGCCCGCGTAGCGCGACGAGGCCATCCCCTCCCGCAGGTGCGGGACCTCGCCGTGGTCGAGGAGGAGCCGGAAGCTCGCCTCGGATGCGCACGCCCCGAGCGCGCGACCGAGCGCCTGCCCGAGCGGGGCCCCGGGCGCTTGCGGCAGCAGCAGCCGCGCCGCAGGGATCGACCCCTCGGGGTCGAGACGGGCCGCGAGCTCGAGGGCGAACACCAGCGCGCCGGCCTCGCCGCGCTCGAGCAGGGTCAGGAAGTCATCGATCGCCGCGAAGCGGAGGGCGAAGGCCGTGAGTTTCGAGGGGGCATCGGCTCCGGGCGCGTAGTCGCCGTAGCGCACGCCGGGGCCCGGCCCCGCGGGCGCGAGGGAGAGCGCGAGCGCGTGGGCCTCGACGCTACGGGGCCGGAGGAGTGCGGACAGCGCGGCTCCTGCGGCGCGCCGAGGATGGTGCGGGTCGGAAGGCATTCGGGACGTCTCGCACAGGCGGTCGACGACCGCCAACTCACCCGCCGCGTTGCCACTCCGCGAGGAGGGAGCTGAGCGCGGCGGTGGACTCCGGCAGACCGCCGCCCCGCCAGTGACGCCCGGTGACCGTGACCCAGCGGATAGGGTCTCCAATCGCCCCCATCGTGAAGGCCCGATAGCCCCCCTGCGTCATCACCGCGCGTAAGGAGCCTCCTTGTAATTATCATTCCGATTCTCACGGGCTAAAATGTACGGTAGAGCTCTGGGGCAATGAAGGAGATCGAGGAGGCACTGCGGACTCGTTTCGAGGCACTGACGC
>CAIKNO010000809.1 GCA_903828805.1 uncultured Sandaracinus sp.
GGCGTCAGCGGCTTCTATGACAGCTACTACGGGGTCAATATCTTCGACCTGCAGTCCGATCGCACGCCGTCCGCGCTGGCGCTGGAGTCCCAGCCGGTCGGGGTGCAGATCGTCTCGGCAGACGGAGTAAACACCGCGTTCGTGCTGCTCTCGGGCTTGGACGAGCTCGTCCAGGTCGACCTCGCCACCGGCACCTCCTCGAGCCTCAAGCTCTCGGCGGCGCCGGTCGGGATCACCGCGATGCCGGACGGCACCTTTGTAGTCAGCCACGACTCAGCCCTCGGACTCATCAGCTTCTACGATGTCGCTACCGGCGACGTCGTGACTGCATCCAACTTCGGTGCGCTTGGCCTTTACGGAGAGCGGGAACTTTCCCGCTTGGAGGTGTCCCAATGATCGTCTTCATGCCTGTACTTTCCATTCTTGCATCCCTATCCTTCGTCTCCACCGCACACGCAGAGGAGCCGGTTGCGCCCGCTGCGGCACCCGCCGCGGAGCTGCCCGGAGCCTTACCGGTAGCGCCGACACCCGCGGCACCGGTCGAGCCTGAAGCCGCTCCGATCCCGGCGCCGGCCCCGGCACCCGCCGCGCCGGCCGAGGAGTCCCTGACCAACCTCGATCCCCCCACCGAGCGCACGTACGAGCTTGCCGTGCACATCGGACTGCAAGGCACCGCTGCTTCCAGCTTTGACCCACGCGGAACCCGGGACACCCTCGGACTCGAAGCGAGGATCAAGCTGCATCGGGTGCTCGACCTCGATGTAGGCCTCGTGCACAGCTACAACGGCGGACGTCGGTACCTGTACGACCAGACAATGATGGACGAAGAGTACTACTACGAGACCGAAGCCTCGCTCTCCACCACCCTGCTCACCGAGCGGCTCGAGGCGGGCGCCGAGCTGCACGCACCGATAAAGTGGTGTCAGCCCTACGCCAAGGTCGCGGCGGTGGGCCTCGTGAGCGTGGCGCGCCTCGACGAGGACATCGAAGATCCCTCCAACCCGACGCAGCTCACGCGCAGCGGGTTCACCGGGGGCGTGTACCTCGCCGGCGGCATCGCTGTGCCCATCCCGCTGAAGAACCAGGTGCACTTCGTGCCGCGCATCGAGGTCGGGTACTCCGCGCTCGCGCCGGTGACGCTCGGGGATCTCGGCTCGCTGCGGGACTCCGGCGTCACCGCACGGCTCTCGACCGGCGTGAGCTTCTAGCCCGCTGCCGGCCGGGTCAAACCGCGGGCGGCGCGCGGGTTAGTTGCTGTAGGTGGACCCTGTAGCGACTGCCCGCAGCCTCTGTGCCCAGCTCGGGGTGCCGAACGCCCCGCTCGCGCGGGCCCGGGACGGACGCGAACACCACCTGTTCCGCGTCACCCTGCCTCAGGGAGAGCGCCTGCTGAAGTTCGCGCGGGCCGATTGCTTACCGGACCCCTACGACCCGCAGCGCAAGCCGGCAGACCGCCTGCGGGCTGAGGCCCGCGCCATCGGGTTCGTCCGCGAGGTCGAGGTCCCGACCGACTACCAGATCCACGAGACCACGCCGCTGTGCAGCACGCTCGGCATCCTCCCCGGCACCACCGCCGAGATCCTGCTCGAAGACAAGCGCCTCGACGAGAGCACGCTGGTCACGCTCTGCGTGCAGCTGGGCCGCACGCTCGCCGGGATTCATGGCCGCCGACGCCCCCTCGTCCCCGAGGATGCGGCGGCGCTGCCCGACCTGCCCGACGTTGATCCGATGAACGCGCGGTTGCTGCACCTCGACTTCCATCTGGGAAATGTGCTCATTCGGCCTTCCATCTCCACGGGTTACGCCGTGAGTGGCGTGGTGGACTGGACCTGCGCACGATGGGGCCCGCCCGAGGCGGACCTCGTCGAGCTGCAAGTGAGCGTGTTCGCGCTCAACCCGCGCGCGCGAGACGGCTTCATCGCCGGGTATCGAAAGTTTGCGGGTAGAACCTTTGACCTCAAAGACGTCGAACGGCGCGCTACCTTGGAGATTCAACGGCGCCTCGTGGACGATCCCCCGTCCGATCCTGTGTTGGCACGCCGCTGGAAAGACTGGGTAGAAACTCGATGATATGGCTACTTTTCGCCTGTGTACACCCGCACGCTCCGGTCTCTGAAGCGCCGGCGATGGTCGCGCTGCGCGCCGAGAGCATGGCCGGGTTGAACCCCAATTTACACCCCGACGCCGGGCTACGCGCCGCCGCCGAAGAGCTCATCGCCGGAGCCACGCGCGTCGGCGCCCGATTGACGCCTGGGGCGATGCGCGTCGCGTTGGGGCGCAGCGGCTACCCGCGGGACGCGCGTTTTCTGCGCGCCCACAGCCCCGATGCCACCATCCCCCAAGCGCTCTTAGAAGCGATCCCCGACCAAGTAGGCGTAGACATCGGCTGGGCGTCCCGACCCGACGCCGCGGGCGGTGCGACGTGGATCGTCGGATGGGCGCCGCGCATCGGGACCATCGACCCGATCCCCCGCGACATCGTGCTCGACCAGGGGCTGCCGCTGCGCACCGACGGGCTTGTGGACCCCCGCTTGTTCATCGGCTCCCCCGACGGACGCGCCAAAGAGCTGGCGATGACCGACGGGACCGCGCGCTGGTTGGACGTCTTTCACGTGCCCGGCGAGTACCGCGTCGAGGTGGTCGAAGGAGACCGCGTCGCCTATCTGTTCTCGCTGTTTGTCGACGCCGCGCCCCCCGCAGCCACGCCTCTACCCGGGCCCGCGGAGCGACAGGACGCGAACACCGTCGCTGCCGACCTCGCCGCCCGGGTGAACCACCTCCGGGTGAGCACCGGCCTCGCGCCGCTGCGGCCCTTCGCCCGGTTGGAGCCCGAGACCATCGCGCAGGCCGCGTGCCTCGCGTCCACCGGCGAGGTCGCCCACAGCACCCCGCGATGTCCGGGCGTCCCGGCGATGGCCGAGCGCAGCTCCCACCCGCGGGCGCGCCACCACGAAGACGTCGTCGCAGCCGACAACACCGAGGAGTCCTGGGAGCGGCTGTTCGACAGCCCCGGCCACCGGCTCAACCTGCTGTGCCCGTCCTGCACGCACCTGACCGTCGGCGCCGCGACCGAAGCCACCGATCCAGCACGGGTATTTACCGTGATTGAACTCATGGAGTTCCCCGAAGGCGAGCCCGTCCCCATCATCCGCGGGCGTCGCTAGGCGGGATCACACCAGATCGGCGAACGCCCTGCGATTGTGCGCAAACACGCTCGCGCCGACGACGAGCGCGATCCCGGCGGTCACTGCGGCGTACAACATCGACGACGCCGCGGGCACTTGCTGATTGAGCAATAAAGACTGGTAGATACCTACAAGTTGCGCCATCGGATTCGGGTAGAGCAGCAACACAAACTGACGCGGATAGGCGCTCGCCGTGTAGAACACCGGGGTGACGAACATGCCGATCATCAAGCCCGCGTTGACCCAGTGGCCC
>CAIKNO010000810.1 GCA_903828805.1 uncultured Sandaracinus sp.
GCCCCCGGCATCGCCGCGAAGGACGCGGCCACGACCACGACGAGGGCGCGCGCGCGCGGGGCCGCACGCCGGAGCCACGCCGCGAGGACGGCCACCGCGACCACGAGCCCGAGGGCGAGCGCGCCGCCGTCCGAGCGACCCCGCCCGGCCTCGCGGCGCACGTCGCGGCACACGCCGTTGGCTCCGTCGATGAACAGCGCCTCGGCGTTCTCGTTGCAGTCCGCAGCGTCGACCGGATCGAACATCGGGCGCCGAAGGTATCGCGAAGACCGGGGCACGCCAGCACCCGGCGGGCCCGCGCCCGTCCCGAGGAACGCCGTTCGGCGTACCATCGCCGCCGTGCGCCCTTCCGACCTCGAGTTCTCCGCCTCCGCGTTCGACGTCCCCGGCACCCGGAGCCCCGTGCGCGTGACCTGGCTCGGCACCGCGGGGTTCTCGATCGAGCACGAAGGGTTCGTCGTGCTCATCGACCCCTACCTGACGCGCGCCTCGCTCGGCCGCTGCCTGCGCGGTCCGCTCCGGAGCGACGCCGCGCGCTTCGGACACGTCGTCCCCCGGGCCGACGCGATCATCGCGGGGCATACCCACTTCGACCACGCCCTCGACGTGCCCGCCCTCGCACACGCGACCTCCGCCCGGGTCTACGGATCGCGGTCGTGCGCGCACCTCTGCCGCGCCGCGGGGCTGCCCGAAGACCGGGTGGTCGACGTGGAGGCCGCGGGCGAAGGCCGGCGTGACCCGGTCCGCGCCGAGGTCGGCCCCTTCGAGCTTCGCTTCGTGCCGAGCCAGCACTCGGCGCTCCTGCTCGGCCGCGTCCCGTTCCCGGGCGACATCGCCGACTGCGCCGAGCTTCCGTTCGGCGCGCATCACTACCGCTGCGGCGCCGTGTTCTCGGTCGACATCCGCGTCGCGGGCCGCCGCCTCTATCACCTCGGCAGCGCCGACCTCGTCGAGGACGCGACGACCCGCGGGGTCGATCTCCTGCTGCTCTGCGTCGCCGGATGGACGACCACCCGACGCTTCGTGCCGCGCGTCGCCCGCGCCCTCGATCCCGGGGCGGTCCTGCTCTCGCACTGGGACGACTTCTTCTCGCCGCTCGAGCGGCCCGCGCGGATGCTCCCTGGGATGCGCATGCCCCGCCTCGTCGACGAGCTGACCCGCGAGGCGCGCGGCGTGCGGGTCGGGACGGTCCCGATCCTCGGACACCTCGCGCTCTGAGGCGCGCGGCGTCCGGCAGGCCTGCGCACCACACGCCTGCGCGCAGCGCGCCGGCCGTCGGCCTCAGGTCTCTGCGGGCACGAACGCGAGCGCTCCGTCGGAGCCCGACGTCACGTGCCAACGTGTCCCGCGTGGCACGTCGCCGACCAGGATCTTCTGCGCGAGCGGCGCCTCCACCAGGCGCCCCACCGTGCGGCGCATCGGCCGCGCCCCGAGCGCGCTGTCGAAGCCGCCCGACGCGATCAGCGCGTCGATGGCGCGCTCGTCCACCGAGAGCGTGACCCCGTGCTCCCGCGTGAGGACGTCCGAGACCCCGCGCAGCATGCGGCGCGCGATCTCGCGCACGTCCTCGGGCAGCAGCGCTCCGAAGAAGAGGGGTTCGTCGATCCGGTTCCACAGCTCCGGCGGCATCGCGCGCCGGGCCACCGCGAGCGCGCGCTCGGCCGCCCCCATCGAGGGCCGTTCCGCGACCGCGCCGAAGCCCACCGAACGCGCCGTCTCGACCGACGCCGTGGCGCCGAGGTTCGACGTCATCACGATGACCGTGTTCGTGAAGTCCACCGTCCGTCCGCGCCCGTCGGTCAGGCGACCTTCATCGAGCAAGGGCAGGAGCGCGAGCAGGACGTCCGGGTGCGCCTTCTCGAGCTCGTCGAGCAACACGAGCTGGTACGGGCGTCGCCGCACCGCCTCCGTCAGCTGTCCGCCCTCGTCGTGCCCGATGTAGCCCGGCGGTGCCCCGAAGAGCCGGGCCACCGAGTGCGCCTCGCCGAACTCGCTCATGTCGAAGCGGCTCATGCCGGCCGGGCCGAACATCAGGTCCGCGACCGCCTTCGCCGTCTCCGTCTTGCCGACCCCGGTGGGTCCGAGGAGCAGGAACGTGCCGAGCGGGCGCCGCCCGCGGAAGCCCGCCGCGCCCTTGCGCAACGCGTCCGCAATCCGCGCGATCGGCCCGGTCTGTCCGACGACGCGATCGGCGAGGTGCGACTCGAGCGCGAGCAACCGCTCGGCGTCCCGCACGAGGAGACGATCGAGCGGCACGTGGGCCTCGTCCGCGACCACCTTGGCCACGGCCTCGAGTCCGACCCTCGTGCCCCCGGCGCGACGCACCCGCGCCGCGGCGAGGTCGAGCGCCGACAGCGCCTTGTCCGGCAGATGTCGCTCGGGCAGGAAGCGCACCGACAGCTCCACCGCGGCCCGGAAAGCCTCGCGGTCGTAGGTGACCTCGTGGTGCTGCTCGTAGCGCGGAGCGAGCCCCTCGAGGATGGCGATGCTCGCCTCGGCGGAGGGCGGTCCCACGTCGATGCGGGAGAAGCGCCGCGCCAGCGCCGGATCGCGCTCGATGTGCTTCCGGTACTCCGCGTCGGTCGTGGCGCCGATGCACGGCAACTCGCCCCGCGCGAGCGCGCTCTTGAGCTCGTTCGCGAGGTCGTCGGGGCCGCCCTCACCGACGATCGCATGCAGCTCGTCGAGGAAGAGCAGCACGCGCCCCTCGCTCTTCTGCACCTCTTCGCGGAGCTTGCGGAGCTTCTCGGCGACCGCCCCCCGCACCCCGGTGCCCCGCGACCAGCGAGCCCGCGCTCACCTCGATGAGGATCTTGCCCTCGAGCCCCGCGAGCGACGCGCCGCGGCGAACCAGCGCCAGCGCGAGGCCCTCGACGATCGCCGTCTTGCCGACGCCCGGAGGCCCGACGAGGAGCGGGTTGTTCGAGCGGCGACGCCCGAGCACGTCGAGCAGCGCGCCGATCTCGTCGTCTCGACCGAACACCGGATCGAACGCCCCGCGGGCCGCGAGCTCGCCGAGGTTCCGCCCGATCTGACACAGCAGAGGGAAGCGCTCCCGGTCCAGCGTCCACGGCTCCTCCGCCGCGGGCGCGGGCGCAGGCACCGCGGGGACGGGAGGCACCGTGCGACGCTGGTTCGTCGGCGTGGGTCGCGACGCATCGCCCCGGCGCAAAGAGACGGCTCCGGGAGCGGGCGCGCGCGGGTCCTCGCCACGACGCCACGATTCCGGGCCCTGCGGGAAGGGCGGGGGCGCGTCGCTGCGGCGCAGCGACGACGGGCCCTGCGCGCCCGGAGGAGGCGGAGGCGACGATCGGCGTGCGGCGGTCGACGCGCCGGGCGGGCTCGACGCGCCCGGCGGGCTCGAGCGTCGGGGCGGCATCGAAGGACGCGGCGGGCCCGACTCGGGCGCGGGGGGAGGAAACCGGGACGGCGCGCGAGGCACGCCCGGGACGCTCCCCGGAGACGCGAGCGCCGAGGAGACCGTGGCCCTCGGCATCCCGAGCGCGCGCACGACGGCGGACACGTTCGGACGCGCGTGAGGCGCGGAGCGCGGCTCCGGCGCCACGCCCCCGAGGGCGCGCTCGATCTCCTCGCGCACCATCGCGGCGTTCGCGCCTGCCCCTTCGAGGCAGCGGTAGGCCATCGAGCGCGGCTCCCGGAGCATCGCGAAGATCAGGTGGATCGGCCGCACGTGCGGGGCGCCGGTCTTGTTCGCCAGGCCGGTCGCGCGCTCGACCGCGATCTCGAGCGCCTTCTCGGGCTCGTCGTCCATCCCCCGCAGCGCCTCGACGAGGTCGCGCTCGCGGACCTGGCATTGCTCGAAGATGCGGGCGACGTCCCGCTCCGTCTGCAGCACGGCGAACATCACCTGCGCGGTGCTCATGTTGCGCTGCCGGCTGCGGGCGACCCGCCGCGCCGCGCTGAGCAGTCCTTCGAGTGCGCCGCCTTGATCCATCCCGCCTCCTGAGCTTCTCCGCATAGCCGGAAGGAGGTCGACCGATCCAGTTTTCGGCAGCCCCGACGCTCGTTCGGAACGGAGGCGCTCGCCCACGAGCACGGGGACCTGGGCGCGCGTGAGGCGCTCAGAACCCGCGGAAGAACGCCATGACCTCGCGCGCGTAGAACGCCCGCGGCACCTGGTGGCCGGACGCCGCGTTGTAGGCGCACCACCGCACGGTCGCCGCGCAGCCGACGTACTCCACGCAGGTGTCGTCCGGCATCGCGCCGTCGAAGACGAGTGGCACGGTGGCTCCGGCATCGCAGCCGTTGCGGCGGACCCAGAAGTCTCGGACCCGCTCCCCGAGATCGAGGCCGAAGTACGGGTCGTCGATGCCGTGCAGCGCCCAGGCGGCCGGCTGTCCGACGCACGCGGCCACGGCATCGTCGCGCGTGGGGAGGTAGTAGTCCCCGTTCGCAGCCACGGAGGCCGTCGCGCGAAACGTCGTGCCCCGAAAGCAGCCGAGGACGTTCGAGAAGTCGCCGCCCCAGCTCTGCCCGGTCGCGAAGTACCGCGCGGGATCGGTGCACAGATGGGCGCGCGTCCACGCGACGACGGCATCGATGAAGCGGAGATCGTCCTCGCCCCCGTAGACGCTCGTCACGCTCGCCACCGGGCCGTTCTGCCATCCCGCCGCGCGCAGGCCGTCCCAGTCTCGCGTGAGCGCGTCCGGGTACACGAAGACCATCCCACCGACCGGGGCCTCCGCTTCGAGGGCGAGGTAGTCCCGCATCCGCATGCCGTCGTAGTCGCGGCCGTGCAGCCCGAACACCACGGGGTACGGATGCGCGGCGTCGTAGTCCGCGGGCACCGACACGTAGAACCGACGCTCGACGCCGTCGGAGACCAGCGTCTCGAGCCACTGGCCGGTCCGCGGCGGCGCCTGCCCGCAGGCCGATGGAAACGACGCGTCGGGGCCCGGAGGAGCGGCTCCGTCGCCCTCGAGGGACGCGGCATCCGGCGCGCCGGCGTCCTCCCTCGTGATGGGGTCGCCCGCGTCCGGAGCGCCGCCCTCCGGTGGGGCGAGATCGGGGGTGCACGCCCCGAGGAGCGTGAGGACGGCGAACGCGAGGATGGACCGCATCGGGCGAGCGTACCGCGCGAGGCCAGCGAACCATCGGGCCATCGAGCGCCCGCCCACGCGGCCCCCCTTGTTGCGGGTCGACGGGCGGCCCGAGGCTCTGGTAGCGTGGTGGCCCAGCCGATGAAGACCCGCATTCGACGTCCCACCCTGCTGCTCGCCATCGCCGCCGCCTCCGCGCTCGTCGCCGGGGCCGCGTCGTGGTCCATCCCCCACGCCGACGCGCAGCGCCTCCGCGCGCAGGTCCACGTCACCCAGACGGTGGTCCCGCGCGGCCTGAGCGAGAAGGCCCTCGTCGGCTTCGCCCGCGGCCACCAGGCCCGCGCGCTGAGCGAGTCGACCGAGGAGGCCATCGAGAGCCGCCACTGGCTGGCGAACATGGTCGTCGCGTTCAACGCCCCGCCGGGCGACCTCGAGTACCACGCGCTCTTCTACGACGTCACGGACGGCGCGCGGAACTTCGTCGACGACATGTCCATCTATCTGAACGGCCGCGACCAGCGCACCTTCGTGCAGCGCCTGAACCTCGCGCGGCCCCGGTTCCGGCCCAACCGCCGCTACGATCTCGTGATCACCGTGCGGCGCGCCGAGGTCGGCACGACCCGCTTCGAGACCCGCGGCGAAGAGGTGCGGCGCAGCGGTCAGGTCGACTTCAGCGAAGCCGACACCCGCGCGCGCGAGTGAGCGGGCGCGGCGGACCCCACGTGGCCGACGAGCGCGACATTCAGACGGTGCTCGCCGAGGCGCGGGCGGGCACCTGGCGTCCGGTCCACGTGCTGGTCGGAAGCGAGTCCTTCCTCGCCGAGCGCATCGCGAAGCTCCTGAAGAAGGCGGTCGTCGGGGACGGTCCGCGCGGCTTCAACGACGATCTGTTCCAGGGCTCGGGGCTCTCGGCGCAGCGCTTGATCGGGGCCGCCAAGACGCTGCCGATGATGGCGCAGGCCCGCTTCGTCCTCGTGCGCGACGCCGACGCGATGGCGGCCGCCGAGCTCGACGCGCTCACCCCCTACCTCGCGTCCCCGTCCCCGAGCACCTGCATCGTGATGCTCGCGGAGAAGCTCGACGGGCGCACGAAGTTCCCCAAGGCCGCCAAGACCGCCGGGGCCTGGGTCGACTGCGAGCCCATCAAGGGCCCGCTGCTGATGCGCTTCCTGGGCGCGGAGGCCAAGCGGCGGGGTCACGCCATCGCCGACGAGGCGCTCCAGGCGCTCGTGGACGCCGTCGGCAACGATCTCTCGACCCTCGACGACGCGGTCGAGCGGCTCTCGCTCTACGTCGGCAAGGGTCAGCTGATCGATCGCGCCGCGGTCGAGGCCTGCGTGTCGCGTGTGCGGGTCGACTCGATCTGGACGGTCGTGGACGCCGTCGCCGCCCGGAAGGCCAAGCCCGCGCTCGCGGCGGTCGGCACGCTGCTGGCGGACCGGGAGCAACCGCTGCGCATCCTCGCGATGGTCGCGCGCCAGCTTCGGATGGTGGCCCGGATGAAGCAGGCCCTCGCCGACGGGCTCCGTGGTGCCGAGGC
>CAIKNO010000811.1 GCA_903828805.1 uncultured Sandaracinus sp.
CCTCTACCCGAACCTGTACGTGCTGGTCGTCGGAGACTCAACCGGGTCCCGAAAATCGACTTCGGTCGAGTTGGGCCGCGAGCTGCTCAACGAAGCGATGCCCGAACGCGACGGTGGGCACCCCGGACGCGGCGCTTGGCGCAGACGGGGGCCCTCCGGCGGAGTGTTTCTTCGACTTCGACTGCGGCAGCATCGACCTCGTGTGCGACGCCGGGCGCTGCGTCTCGAACCCGGCGTCGGCCATCTGCGCCGTCGCCGAGCGCATCGAGGGCCCGACGCAGCTCGACGTCGACCTGCCCGACCGGGCGTCGCTGTTGTACGCCTGCGGCTTCGCCGACGGCCCGGAGCAGGTCTTCGCGCTGCCCGCCACCGTCGAGACCTACTGCATCTCCACCGTCGGCTCGCCGGGCGACACCGTGCTCTCGGTGCGACCCGACTGCATCGACGACTCCGGCGACGTGATCTGCATCGATGACCTCGCCGGGCGCGTGCGGACGTCGGAGATCACCGTGCCCCCGCACGACGCCGACTACACCCTCGTGCTCGACTCGTTCCGCGTCGAGGGTACGATTCACCTGAGCGTGACCCCCGGCGAGTGCCCGTTCCGCAACAGCTGCGAGACGGACGCCGACTGCTTCGGCGCGGACGAGGTCTGCGAGGGGCAGCAGTGTTACCCCGTCGCCGGGCGGGACGCCTGCGAGGCCCTGTGCCTGGACTACGCACTCTGCGCCTCGGCCCCGGGCACGCCCTGCACCTGCAACGGCGAAGGGCACGACCTGTTCTATCAGGCCAACTGCCTGGACGGGTGCACCTACGGGACGGTGCAGGCGCTCGACGGCCTCGGCGCCGGCTGCGGCGTGCTCGTGCCGGCGATGACGGCGAACAACCCCGCCGCCGAGGCCGGCTGCAACCCCGCCGACCCCGCGCTGTGCGTGTTCGACCTGGAGGCCGGCGCCGCCCTGCCCGCCTGCGTGCACTACGCAGCGAAGCTGGTCGAGTGCGCCACGACCGCCTGCGACGCCGCCGCCAGCTACACCGACCTGCTCACGGACGCCCTCGCCGGACACTGCACCGACTCGTTCGACTCGTTCATCGAGGCCCCGGTCGCCTCGGGCCCGGACGAGCTCGAGCAGCTCGCCGCCCTGCCCTGCGACGACGCCTCGCTCCAGCCGCGCTGGCGGGCCCTGGTCGAGCCCGACTTTGGCATGGGCAGCCCGCTCGTGCTGGGCAACCTGTGCACCACCGCCGCGCCGGGCAACGACCCGGACACCTGCGCCGTGTATTGCGCCCAGCGCGCGGTGTGCGAGGGCCAGGACGCCACCCTGCCGGACGCGCAGTGCCAGGCCCGCTGCCAGCTCAGCGACACGGTCCGCAACTTCGCGCAGTGCGCCGCCTTCGCGTTCGACTGCGACGGCTACTACACCTGCACGCACGGCGACTACGGCTTCGAGCACCCCGAAGCGATCGCCGTCTTCCCGGCGGACTACACGTACACACCGGGGCGCTGCCTGGGGCCCCTGCCCGAGGAGAACGGGCACATGCTCGGCGTGCGACTGCAGCCGCCCGCCTACCCGTGCCGCGTGGACGCCATCGACTACGTGGTGATGCCGGCGGCCGCGTTCGGCGTCGACGCCGGGTTGGCCCACAGCGTCGAG
>CAIKNO010000812.1 GCA_903828805.1 uncultured Sandaracinus sp.
CACTGCACCGCGGCGCTCACTGCACCGCGGCGCTTACTGCCCAGCGCCGCCACCGCCGAGGCCCTGCGCCTCCATCTGGCGGCGGATCTGCTCCATCAGCTCGGGCGGAAGTTCACCGCCGCCACCGCCGGGAGGCATCATCATCCCGCCGGGCTCGGGCGCTTCGACGGCCGAGGGCGGCGGGGTCGGGGCGGGCTGGAACGACGCCAGCGACGGCGCGACGCGATCCCCGAGGAATCGGCTGATCACGAAGATCGTCGGGGACCCCTCGCGCATCGCGTAGGCATCGTGACGCTCCGCGTTCGCCTCGGCCCCGAGGCGGACGGTGTGACGGACCGCCGCGGCACCCTCGCCCACCGTGAGCGTGACGTGCGCGGCTGCGTCTCCGAGCGACGCGCCATCGGCCGTCACGTCGACGGCCGCAAAGTCGCTCGCCCGCATCCGCGCCAGATCCCGGACCATGGCCTGGACCCGGCTCGGCTGGAAATTCTCGATCGTCGTCGAAGGAGACGCCGCCGGGACGCCGCCGTCGGGCGTCTCCGCGGTGAACGACACCTCCGCGACCTGCCAGTCCCCGAGCGTCGGCGCGGCCGGCGCCGCCTCGGCACCCTCGGCGCCCTCGACCTGCGGCGCCGCCTGGGCGGCCTGCATCGTCCGGGTGAAGCGGAAGTGCCCCGAGGGGCCCGCCCACGCGACCTCGCGAACGTCGTCGGCCTCGACGTCGAGCACCGACCGATCGCGCCAATCGCGCAGGTCCTTGTCGAATGCGAACTTGATCGAGTCGTGGATCGACACGACGCGGTCCTGTCCCTCGACGCGCACCATCGTGTTGCCCGAGCGGAACGCGCCGATCCAGAGGTCCGCGAGGGCCTCACCGCCGGCGTTGCGGGCGATCACGTGGATCCCGTGGGCCGGATCGACCTCGAGACGTTCGTGAAACTCGGGGTTCGACGAAGCGATGCCCGCCACCTCGAGCTCGTCGAGCTTGTCGAGGACGGTCGAGATCGTGCTCTGGTCCGCCACCGCCTCGAGCGGCGAGGTGACGTGCCATGTGCCGTCCCGGAGCGCGAGGCGGATGGTCTCTCCACCCTCGCCCGGACGCGTCACCTCGAGCGCGGCGATGTCGGCCCGCGCCAGGTCCGGAAAATCACCTCCGGACCTCACCGCCAGCGGCGTGTCGCCGGTCCTCGAGCGCACGGCCCAGACCGCCGCCCCCGCGAGGGCTGCGAGGACCAAGGCCCCGATCATCAGTCGATTCTTCTTCCAGTCCATGGAGCGTCGCCTCGTGCGAAGGGGAGGACGTGCGTTGCGGCAGTCAGCCGGGTCGCCGCGTCACAGCTTCAGGGTGGCCTTCTTGCGCTGCCGCATCTGCCAGCGGATGACGCCGAACGCTGCGACCAGCAGCGGGATGAGGAGCGTGTTGCCCCACTTGTAGAGCGACTTGCGTCCCTCCCACGCGGCGAGCGCGTCCTGGCGGCGCTCGATGGCCGCGCGGGCGCCCGACTCGTCGCCACCTTCGGCGGCCTCCATCGCGTCGTCCGTCGCCTCGGTGACCGCGCGGGGCACGTCGAGCGGCGGCTCCTCGATCGTCTTGGCGCGCACCGCGATGAGATCACTGTCCTGCGCGAGCCAGTCCACCGAGTTCAGGGCGAAGGCCATCGCGCCTGCGAGCTCGGCATCCTGCACCTGCTCGGCCGGGGGCAGGAACTCGTCCCGCATCATCGTCGAGGTGCCGACCACGAGCACCCGCGTGTCCGCCGTGCTGCGCGCATCGCCCGCGTTGTCCACCGCAGACGGCAGGCGACCCGAGAGCGCGACCGCGATGTTGAATGGCCCCGAATCGCCGGTCGGCTGCCACTGGCGCGGGTCACGGATCCGCAGGCTCAGGTCGGCCCCCGAGATCGCCCACGACTCGTCGCTGGTCCGCATGAGGACCTCCCCGTCGAGGGTGCCGAAGGCGTCGAGGGTCTCGATCGCCGAGGCGAAGAACACCTGCGTGCCCTGCAGGCGGAAGAGCGCAGGGTGGCGCGACTGCTCGTCGGTGAACGAGATCGTCGGCGACGGGGGATACGGCACCGGGATCGCGAAGCCCATCGGCGTGCGCAGCGGAACGTTCCCGCAACGCCAGTCGGCCACGATGTTCTCCGCCATCCGGACGCCCCAGTGCTCCAGCATGCGGTTCAGTCCGCTGCCGGTCGCCTGGGCCGTGATCTCCGGCGCCGCATCGGTGGCGACCTTCATCGTGCCGCCGAAGACGCCGAGGCTGCCTCCCTGCATGACGAAGTCGTTCACGTGGCCGAGCTCGGCCTCCGTCAACTCGCTCTGCGGGTCGACGATGAGCAACGCCCGGAGGTTCGTGTCGATGGCGTTCGTCGCGTCGACCTCGCGGACCTCGTAGGTCGGCAGCATCCGCGCGAGCGTCGAGAGACCCTTCGTCGGCGTGGGGCTCTCGTGGCCCGACAGGACGCCGATCGGCACGTCGTCGCCGGCCAGCTGCTTGATCGCCGTGGTGATCGCGTACTCGAGGCCCGCGGTCTCCTGCGGCAGCGCGGCGATGGTCTGCCGCTCGCCGACGTACTCGAACACCAGGCCCCGGAAGCCCTCGACCACGCTCACGCGGTCCGACTCGAGGCGCTGGTGCTGCATCATCCGCACGCCGGCCTGCTCGGCCTCCTGGCGCTCTTCGTCGTCGTCCGGGTTCACGAAGCGGACGTGCATGCGGCCACGCGAGGCGGCCTCGTACTCCGCGAGGATGTCCCGGACGTAGCGCTCGGTGGCGTTGAACGGCGGCGGAAGATCTGCCGTGAAATACGCGGTGACGGTGAGCTCGTCGCGCAGATCGCGCACGACGCGCTTGCTGCCCTCGGACAGCGAGAACGCGCGGTTCTCCGTCGTGTCGAAGCGCAGGAAGAAGAAGACCCCGAGCACGTTCACCGCGACCAGGATTCCGGCGACGATCGCGAGGAAACCGATGGACTCGGCGCGCTGACGTCCGGCGGGGGACGTCGCGGGCGCGGCGGCCGTGGAGGCCTTGGGCTGATTGTTGTCGTCCTTGGTGGCCATGGCTCAGCTCCAGCGACGGCTCTCGAGCGCGCGGAACGCGAGCAGCAGAGAGAAGCCTGCGATCGAGAGGAAGTAGAAGAGGTCCCGCGTGTCGATGACGCCCCGGCCGAGGCTCTCGAAGTGCGAGTCGAACGAGATGAACTGCACGACGTTCACCAGCGCGGGCGGAAGGAGCGGCAGGAGCCAGCCCAGCGCCACGAAGATCGCGCAGAGGAAGAACGACGAGAAGAACGCGACCAGCTGGTTCTCGGTGAAGCTCGAGGCGGCCAGGCCGATGGCGATCATCGCCGAGCCCTGGAGGTAGAGGCCCACGTAGCCGCTCAGCACCGGACCCCAGTCGAGGTTCCCGAGCGTCGAGACGCTCATCGGATAGGGGATCGAGCAGAGCAGCAGCACGCCGAGCAGCCCCGCCGCGCCGAGGAACTTGCCGACGATGACCTCGGACTCGCGCAGCGGCATCGTGATGAGCAGCTCGAGGGTGCCGCTCCGACGCTCCTCGGCGATGAGGCCCATCGTGATGGCCGGGGCCGCGAACGCGAGCGTCATGCTCAGCAGTCGGAACATCTCCCGGACGGTCGTTCGACCCATCAGGAAGAAAGGCGACCAGAAGAACACTCCGACGAGGAGCAACACGATGCAGATGACGATGTACGCCACCGGCCCGTTGAAGTAGCTGCGGAACTGCCGCCCCGCGATGGTGAGCGTGTTCTGCATCACTTCGTCTCCTCGTCCTCGTCGTCGTCTTCGTCGTCGTCGTTTTCGTCGTCCGACCCCGTCGACCCGGCGGCGGGCGCCGCGGTGGTGGTCAGCTCACGGAAGACCTGCTCGAGGTTCTCGCCCTTCGACCGGAGCTCGACGAGCACAAGACCCGCCTCCACGGCGGCCCGGAAGATCGCCGCCCTGAGGTCGGCCGACGCGCTCGCGACGAGGTCGAACACCCGCGCGCCGTCGGCGGCCGGGCTCGCCTCGCGCACCGTGTCGATGCCGGCAATCCCGGAGAACACCGACGTCAACGCGGTCTTGCTGCCGCGCAACGACGCCTTCGCCTCGACGGACGCCGGATCGACGTGAACCACGTAACGGCGACCGCCCTGACGCGAGAGCGCCTCCGGCGTGTCGTCGGCCACGATGCGGCCGCGCGCGATGATCAGCACGCGCTGGCAGGTGACCTGAACCTCGGCGAGGTTGTGCGTGCTCAGGATGACCGTGCGCTCCTTGCCGATCTCGCGGATCAGGTCGCGGATGCCGATGGCCTGGTTGGGGTCGAGGCCGCTCATCGGCTCGTCGAGGATCAGAACGGGCGGCTCGTGCACGAGCGCCTGGGCGATGCCCACGCGCTGACGGAAGCCCTTGGAGAGCGTCCGGATCTCCTTGCCGATCACGTCCCCGAGCATCGTCGCTTCGACGACCTTCTTGATGGCCTTCCGCGCCGGGTCGCCCTTCAACCCGCGCATCTGCGCCATGAACTCGAGGTACTCGAGCACCATCATCTCGGTGTAGAGAGGCGTGCTCTCGGGGAGGTACCCGATCGAGGCGCGCACGCCGATCGGATCTTCCCAGATGTCGTGGCCGTTGATCCGCGCCGTGCCCTCGGTCGGTGCGATGAAGCACGTCAGGATCTTCATCGTCGTCGACTTGCCGGCCCCGTTGGGTCCGAGGAAGCCGAGGACTTCGCCTTTTCGCACCTCGAAGCTCGCGCTGTCGAGGGCGCGCTGCGGCCCGTACCGCTTGGTCAGGTTCCGGGCCTCGATCATCACTTCGCTCATCGGATCTCCAGCCGTACCGCGAGGGGAGGACGCCGCTTGGGCCAGCCCGCCCCGGCATCCCCCGGGCGAGCCTGCACTCACGCGGGGCGGGACCATACCCATCCGTATCTGCGTGTCAACCGAGGGCAGGACGGGCGACGCCCAACACCGGGCGGGACGTTCTATTCCCGCGGGACTCGCAAGGGGACCCTCGGAGGAGATCCCCCGGGGCGCCACGTCAGTGGACGTACACCCAGTCCACCCCCGGGCGCACCTCGAGGTGCACGTGGTTGGCGTGCGCCTCGTCGTGGTGCGGCGTCAGCACGATCTGGAACAGGTCCCGCTGCACCGCCGCGCACACCGCGCTGCGCATGCTGCGGGTGGCACCGTCGACGTCGTCCCTCCATGCGCAGGGATCGGCCCCTCGCGCGCGATCGGCCCACGCCCCGAGCACCGACAGCCGCGTGCCGTCCTCGAGAATGAAGGCCATCACGTCGATGGCGAGGCCGTGGGCGTGCCCCGAGACGCGACCCGAGCCGCGCACGCGGGCGTTGGGGCGGTACATCGACGCATGCTCGATGCGGCGGATTCCCAGCGCGCGCAGGTCGGTCGTCCACGCCTGGAGCGCGAGCGCGAGGCGGCAGTCGAGCACGGTGTGCACGGAGCGGGGATCCCCCCCGGCCGTGTCGATCCGCACGCCCTCGAGGGCTGCGGGCAACCGTATCGGCGCCGCCACACCGGCCGCGTCGTTCGAGGGCACGGCCTCGAACTCGACCCCGAGCCCTCGCAGCGCCTCCGCGCACGCGGCCGGCTCGAGGATGCCGATCCCGCGGCCGCGCGGCGCCGTCGTCGCGCCTGCCGGCCGCTCCCCGTCGCGGAGTGGCAGCCCGCAGCCTTCCTCGAAGGCGTCATCGTCGAGCCCCGGGGGCAGACGCACGTGATCCGTCACCCACCCCATCAGGAACGAGGCGGCGACCAAGGTGCCGACGAGGAAGACGAACCGGTGGCGCGTTCGCCCCATCCCCCGTGGATACGACAGGGCCGCGCCAGAAAGAAGAAATGCGCGGGCGCGCGTCCCGGCTCAGCGCCGAGGGCGGCGGCGTGACCTCCGGCCCCACGACCCGAGCGCCATCACCAGGAGCGCCACGGACCACGGCACGCCGCCGCGGGGAACGGCGGTGGCCGCGCATCCGCCCGAGGAGGTGCGGGGGCGACACAACGTGTCGAGGCCGTCGCGCACGCACCGCTGCCCCAGCGGGCATGCGGCCTCACCGCCGCAGCGGGCGGTGCAGAGGCCGCCGACGCACTCGCCCTGCGCGCACGGCCCCGTGCATGGCGCGCCGAGCACGGGGTCCGTGGGACGCAGCGGGCGATTCCGTCCACGGGCGAGCACCGACCCCCGCCACAGGCCGCGTCGCCCGTGCAGGCGATCGAGCAGAACCGCGTCGAACCCACGCCCAGGCACACCCCCCCGGAGCAGTCCGCGTCGAGTTCGCAGGCGTCGAACAGCTGCGCGCGCGCCCCAGGCGTGCACCATCCCCCTTCGCAGCGCGCGCCCGTGCCGCACTCGGCGTCCGTCGCGCACGCCGAGGTGCAGATGGAGCCCCCATCGAACGCGCCGCACACGCCCGACGCGCACGAGGATGCGGCCTCGCACGGTTCGCCGGTCCCGCGGCCGGTCGAGCGCAGCGACGAAGATCCGCACACGCCACAGCCGAGCGGCTCGGCACCGCAGACCTCGTCGGCTGGACAGGCCCCCGCGCCGCCGCGGCACGGGTTCGCGCAGAGCCCCGACTCGCAGCGGAGCGACGCGCAATCGGTAGGCGAAGCGCACGGGCCACCCGGCGCGCCCGCCCCCGCGGCGCCCGGAACGCAGAGGCCCTCGCACGCGCCCTGCGAGGCGCAGTAGAAGCCCTCGAGCGCCCGGGCTTCCGAGCGGAAAGGCACCGCCATCGACGCGCAACTCTGCGCCGGAGCGAGAGGATCGCACGGCAGCGCACAGCGCCGCGCCCCACCCACCATCGCGCATCGCACCGACGGGGGCGCGCCTGCCGCGAGCTCCTCGGGCAGCGCGGCGAACGCGCAGTCTCCATCGGCCTCGCAGGACTCCCCGAGCGCGCGGCAGCCTTCGTCCGTCGTCCCGTCGCAGTCGTCGTCGAGCGCGTTGCACGACTCCTCGCCGGTCTCCACGCACCCTCCCGACCGCAAGACAGCGCCGTCGATGAGCGCACGTTCCAGGTCCACCCGGTTCCAGGCGTCGAGCGCGGCCGGGCACGTCGCGGACGGGCCCACGGTCTGGCCGTACGACGCGACCCCGACGATCGCGCGACCCGTGGTGCCATCGCCCTCGAGGAGGCTGGGCC
>CAIKNO010000813.1 GCA_903828805.1 uncultured Sandaracinus sp.
CTCGACGCGCTGCGCGACGTGCGGCAGGGCGCGCGGTTGCAGTCGAGCGCCTTCGGCGTGCTCGACATCGCGGCCATGTTCTGCGGCGTGGATCGGACGCCGCTCGATGGTCATGGCGCGGTGTCCCACGCCGAGCTGCTCATGGGCGGCCACTGGGTCGTGCTGACCGGTGAGCGGAGCGCGACGTCGCTCCGGATGCCGGAGGACTACGCACGTGCCGAGATCGCGTCCCGAAGGGAGCGAGATCCGTCCGTGTGCGCGGTGGTGCTCGACGCGACGGGAGAGCATGCGTCGTGGCTCGGCCCGGGGATGGCGGAGGCCGAGAGACTCGCGGCGTCCTACGCGAACCTGCTGCTCTGCCTGCTCGCCGGGAACCGCTCGCGGGCCGAGATCAAGCGCCAGGTCTTCGGCGGAGAGGAGGCCCAAGGGCCCGAGCAAGCCTTCCGCGCGGCGTGCTCGCGCCTCTCGCGCCTCTCGCGGCGCTTCGCCGCGGCGGGCGTGGCGGTGCCACCGGGGCAGGGCTTCATCGAGGAGGTCGAGGGCAAGCTGCGGCTGGCGGCCGGCATCCCGCTGGTCGGGGCGTGCAAGGCGAGCCAGGTGCTGCGGGCGGCGCGTTAGCCGAGCGGTCCGCGGACGGGCACCGATGCCCGGACCTCATGACGGCGCGGACTGCGCCGCGAGATGGGCCTCGACGTCGTCGAGGAACGACTCGCGCAGGGCGGCGTAGGCGTCGTCGATGTCCGCGCAACGGACCGCGAGGCGATCGAGCTTCGCGGTGGTGGCACGTGATTCCGGCAGACTCTCGAGGACGGCCGCGCGGGCGGCGATGCGATCGATGCGGGCGAGCAGCGCCCTCACCTTCCGGGCGGCGACGCTCTTCACGGCGCGCAGGTCGTTCGAGAGGACCGCGTCCTGGCGATGCCACTCGTTGACGATCCAGAACATCGCGGCGTTTCCGAGCATCTGCCCGTCGAAGTGGCTGACGAGCACGCCGAGGCGATCCTCCCGCGACGGCTGGTCCGAGGGACCGAGGGCCGCGAGCGCGTCCGCATCGAGGCTGCAGGTAATTTCCCAGGAGCGCTCCCAGGCGGCCTCGAGAAGAGGACGAGCCTTTTCTTTCTTCCTTCGCTTCGCCACGGGACTTGCTCCTGCTCGGGACCGAGGGCCGGTCTCATCAGAGACGCCGGGGGAACCTTCGGACTGACGACCTGGCCGCCGACATTGCGCGGGGGCGGGCCGGAACGCGCAGGGGAGCGAGATCGGAGATGCGCACCGGCACCGCCACGGAGCGCCTGGGGCGGTGTAGACTGGCGACCCCATGGGTCGTCCTTCGTCCTCTCGCGTGGTCCTCGCGGCCCTCGGCTTGTGGCTCTCGGCGTGTTCGAGCGCGACCACGACCGAGATCGTCGTCGTCGTGGAGAGCGAGGTCGCGCCGCTCAACAGCGTGCGCCTGCGCGTGACGAACGAAGGCCGCGCGGTGCTCGAGCAGACGCTGTCGACGCGCGGCGAGGGGAGCGTCTCGGTGCCGCTCACGTTCGGGGTGACCTCGCGCGACGGGCTCGACTCGGTGCTTCGGGTGGACGCCTACGGGCTCGTCGGGGGCCGCGAGCGCGTCCGCGCGCATGGACGCACGCGCTTCATCCGTGGCCAGCGACGGGTGCTGCGGGTGGTGTTCGAGGCCGACTGCGTCGATGTCCGTTGCGACGAGGGCTTCACCTGCCACGACGGCGCCTGCGAGGATGGCTACGTCGACCCGAGCGCCCTGCCCCGGTACGAGGGACGACTTCCCGATGGCGGCCTCGAGCCGGTGTCGATCGAGGGCCTCGACGCGGGCCCCGACGCGGGCATCGTCGATGGCGGGCCGACCTGCGAGGCCGATGGCGGCACGATCGGCGAGCCCCCGGGCTGCACGCTCGCGAAGTGGCCCCCCCGCCCCCTTTGTTCGGCCGGAGGCACGGACGGACGAGAGCGCTCGATCGCGCTGCGGGATCCGCGCTTCGATCAGACGAGCGAGCGGTGGCAACGCATCGGATACGACCTCGATGGCCTCTGCACGAGCCCGCTCGACGCGGAGCCGAGGGCCGAGTGCGAGACGCCCGGTGGCTCACCCCTCGCGGACGGCATCCAGGGCCGCGACAATTCGGTGGGCGACGTGATCGCCGGTACGCTCGTGACCTTCCTGCCCGACTTCGCGATCGGCGTCACCGACACGGCGCGGACCGGGAAGAATGCGCCCATCGTCCGCATCACGGACTGGAACGGGCAGCCGGACGACGACCGCGTGCAGGTCTGGGTCGCCGGGGCCGTCGACGTGGTGCCCTCCGACTACGAAAGGCCTGCGGGACCGTTCGAGCTCGACACGGCGCGCCCCGATCCCCGCTGGGACGGCACCGACATCGCCTACCTCTCCACCACCTACTTCGCGGCCGGGCTCGAGGACATGCCCTTCGTCCGCGACGACAACGCATACGTCGCAGGCAACGTGCTCGTGGCACGCTTTCCCGATCGCGCGCCGATCGACGTCGCGACGGGGCGAGGCACGGCCCGCATGCTCCTGTCCGACGTGCGGCTCGTCGGCCGGTTCGCCGCGGATGGGGAGCGCTTCGAGGAGGCGACGATCCTCGGTCGGATGAGCCAGGCCGACGTCGTCGCCCTGGCCAGCGACCTGGGACTCTGCGCCGGCGTCAGCCCAGTCACCGACATGTACCTCGCGGCGTTCACGGCCCTCGTCGGACGAACGCTCGACGTGCGTGGCGTCCCGGGGACGGGCGGCCCCGGCTTGCCGTGCGATGCGGTGAGCGCGGCCGTGCCCTTCGAGGCGACGTTCCCGGTGACGGTCGGGGGCCTGGTCCCCACGCGCATCGAACCGAGCGGTTGTCGCTGAGCCCGGCGACGCGGCCCGGACCTCGCCCTCTCGCGGTGCGGCGGGGTCGGTGGGCAACGCCGGATGCGATCGATGGGGCTGCATGGCCCCGGTCGGGAGGCCAGTCCGGGGCGCGGCCAGGCGAGGAGTTCCTGGTCCGACCGAATCGCCCACCATGAGCGCGGTTCGACTGCGATGGTCCGCGCCTTGCTGGGCCATGCTCTTCCATGAACTGCTGGCGTCGGTGCTCCCCACTGCTGCTCGTCCTCGCCACCGCGTGCGCGAGCGGGACCGGCCTCAACCTTCGCGGGGGACCGGGTGGTCCTTCCGCACCCGCCGCCGGAACGGGGCCCGACGCGCCCTTCACGCTCACCGTGGACACCTCCGAGACGAGCTCGTACCAGGCGTGGGAGGCGCGCACGGTGCCCGTCGTGGGCTCGGTCGTCGCGACGGCCGGCCTCGCGTCGCTCGACGTCGATGGGATGCCCGCGACCGTCGGAGCCGATCGGCGGTTTCGCGCACCCGCGGCGCTCGCGGCCGGGCTGACCCACGTCGAGATCGAGGCCCGCGATGCCGCCGGTCACCGCCGCCAGGCCGAC
>CAIKNO010000814.1 GCA_903828805.1 uncultured Sandaracinus sp.
CCGCGAGCTGGATCATGGCCGTCGAGTCGAGGTCGCTCGTGAAGGCGTAGCCCACCCCGTCGTGCTCCACGACCGGGACCGTGTAACCGCGCACCTGCCGGTAGTGGAGCACCCGACCGCCCACGTTCACGCGCTGCGCGCCGGCGAACGCCTGCCGGGGAGGTTCGAACACCATCACCGTCACGCGGTGCCCGTGGACCTCGTAGTAGAACGCCGCCGCGTCCCGCTCGCGGACGTTCGAGAGCCGGGCTCCGAGGAGGTGCGCGTCGTCGCCGTCGAAGACCACGGGGCGCACGGGGAACTGGAGCTTGCCTCGGAACCATCCGACGACCTGCTGCGGCGGCCCGTCCACCTCGGTCGGATGGTCGACGGCGTGCCGGCGCACCACGTCCTCGAAGAGCGGGACGGCGGCCGCCGCGACGGCGCTCTCCGCACCCCCGTCTCCGTCGTTTCGCGTCGCCAGCGCCGCGAGCAACACGGCCGCTGCCGCCGCCGGCACGGCGTACCGGGCCGGCATCCAGAACACGCGCACCCCCCGCGTCGCCGCGACGGGGACCGCCGTGGCGTCTCGGGGCTGCGGGCGCTCCTCGACGCTCGAGGCCGCGGGCGGTGGGGTGGCCGACTGCAGCGCCGTGAGCACCCTCAGCCGCAGGTGATCCGGGGCGCGCACCGCACCGAACTCGGCTCGAACGGCCTGCTTGATCGTCCGCGAGAACGCGGCGTGCTCCCGACAGGGAGGACACGTCGAGAGGTGCGCGTCGAACTCGACGCGGACGCTGGTCTCGAGCTCCCCATCGACCAGGGCGTCGACGTGTCGGCGGACGATCCCGCAGGAGATCATCCGGCGATCTCCCGGCCGCGCCGGAACGCCTCGAGGGAGATGGGACCGGCCAGCCCGGGCTTGCCTTCGTCCACGATGCCCATGTCGGTGGCCATGTCGATGAGCCGGCTCTGCATGTGCTTCCGGGCCCGGTGCAGGCGAGACATCACGGTGCCGATGGGGCACCCGATGATGTTCGCGATCTCTTGGTACGACAGCTCCTCGATGTCGGCCAGCACGATCATCATCCGGTGCTCGTCGCTCAGTTCGTCGAGGGCGCGCTGGATCTCCTGCGCGATCAAGGGGCGGAGGCTCTCGCCGACGGGGTCGGTCAGCGCGCGCATCGCGGCGCGGCTCATGACGCCGTCACCCACGGGTTCGGCGTCGTCTCCGTCGAGCACACGGCGCTCCCGGTGGTTGCGACGGTACTTGTTGATGAAGGTGTTGGTCAGGATGCGCAGCAGCCACGCGCGCATGTTCGTGCCGGGCTCGAACCGGTCGTGGAACCGGTACGCCTTCAGGAACGCGTCCTGAACGAGGTCGTCGGCGTCGGACGCGGAGCGCGTCAGGCGCATGGCCGCCCCGTACATCGAGTCGAGATGCTCGAGCGCCTCGCGCACGAACTCGTCTCGGACAGGGTCGGCGCTTTCGTCTGATTGGAACATCGACGTCTTTCTGGGGCCCGATGGCCGGCGGATGCCGGACACCTGCGTCATGACCGGGGCCTCGCGGTGGCCACGACGGGACGTGGCTGAGAACTCCGGTGCGCCGGAGTTCATTCCGAGGTTCGATGCGTCTCGGCTCGAACTTCTTGGCTCACCGGTAGCCACGGGCCGGGCGAAGGGAAGGGCCCCCACCGGGCCTGATCTTCGCCTCCGCCCTCAGCCGTCGCCGCGGGCGGGCTCGGAGTCGGCCGACGGACGGGCTTCTGCACCGGGGGCGGCGGCATGCGCTTCCGACCCGCGGGCGGCGCTCAGGGCGACCAGCTTCTGCTCGAGGTCTTCGATCCTGCCCTGAAGCCGCTTCACCTCGCCCTGGAGCTGCTGCACGTGACCTATCGCGTGGCCGAGCACGCCTTTGATCCGGTCGTCGGCGAGCCGCTGCAGCTCGTCCCACGCCTGCTTGGGCGACGACACGGACAACCGCCCGTCTTCGCTCCGCGGCGCGGCAGGCTCGTTCCCCTCGCCCGGGGAGTCGCCCGGGTCTCGCCGGATGAGCTTGCCCATCGCGGCGGCGGGGGTGATCTCCCGGAGCGTCGAGAACAGCTTCTCGCCGCCGTGCTGGATCAGCGACCGGAGGGTCCCGACGCTCGGTCCCGCCCGGCCGGTCGCCTCGGAGCGCTCGCCGCCCTTGCGCTCCTCTTCGTACACGATCTGGGCGAGCGTGACGTGGGTCAGGTCCTCCTTCGTCGTGTTGTCGATGATGGTGACGTCTTCGCCGCCCCGGACGAACTCCGCGATCTGCTGCAACGTCACGTAGCGGCTGTCGCGGGTGTCGTAGAGCTTCCGGTTCGCGTAACGCTTCACGACGCGCGGACGCGCGGGCTTGTCGGTGGTCTCGGCGTGCGGCGGGCTCACGATGCTCCCCTCGAGCCTTTCGAGTGCCAGACTCGACGCACCGCGTCAAGTCTGGGTGCCGCGGACCGGAGGCACCGGCGCCTGCGACGAGCCCGGCCGCCGCGCTGCGCTCCGACGGGCTCGTTCGGCTACACTCGAAGGCGATGACGGGGTCGCCTCCGCAGTTGAAACGGCTCGTGCATCTCGTCGACGCGCTGCGCGACCACGCGATGGCCGTGGCGTTCCTCCGGAGCGAGGGCGCCCGGCTCGGGGGCGCGGCGACCGCGGCGCTGATCGCCGACGCGGACGAGGCGGCCGAAGGGGGCGACCCGCGATGCCGGGCGTTCCTGCTCCTGCTCTCGCTGGCGCTCGCAGAGCCGGCCGCCGATGCGCTGCGGCGCGACGTCGCTTCGCACCTGCAGGCCGAGGGCCGTGCGGCGCTCGCCCAGCGCCTGGTGGGTGCCGACGGAGCGCGCTCGGCCCCCGAGAGCGCGGAGCGCGTCCCGGACTTCGGTCGGACCCGGCCGCTGACGCTCGGCGAGCGAAAGTCCGTCGCGCGGGGGCGGGATCGGCAGGTGTTGGCGCGGGTTCTGCGGGACCCTCACCCCGACGTCATCCGGATCCTGCTGGGGAATCCTCACCTCGTGGAGATGGACGTCGTTCGGCTGTGCGCCACGCGTCCGATCGTTCCTGGCGTGCTGCGCGAGGTGTTCCGGACGCCGCGGTGGATCACCCGCAGCGAGGTGCGCCACGCGATGGTGAAGAACCCGTTCGCGCCGCTCGACCTCGCGCTCTCGCTGGTGCCGCATCTCGGCGGCACGGCCCTGCGGGAGGTCGCAGCCTCTCCGGAGCTGCACGCGGATCTGCGGAGCGCCTGCGCGCTGGCGCTCGCCGCGAGAGCCGTCGACGCGTCCAGCGACGAAGCGTCCGCCGTCGACGCGTCCGCCGTTTGAACCTGATCGCCACGCCGACGGGCGCGGTCGATCCGACGGACGGAGCCCGCGACGACGCAGGCGAGACGAGGACCCCGGGACGCGCCGGACGGCCCGCCTCAGCGGCGCCGCTCGACCACCTCGGCGTCGCTGACCTCGGAGGCCGCGTGGCCGTCGCTCGGAGGCACCGGGTCGGCGCCGGAGCGCGCGCTCACGCGCTGCTCCTTGGGCGTCACCTCGATGTCGTCGTCGGTGTTCAGGCCGCGCTTGAGGCCACGGATGGCCTTCCCGAGGCCTTCGCCGAGCTGCGGTAGACGGTTGGCACCGAACACGAGCAAGACGATCAACAAGATGACGATCAGCTCGCCCATTCCGAAGTTCGGCACACGATCCTCCGCTCTACTAGAGAGTTCCGGACACTAGCCCCCGGGGGAGGGTGCGGCAAGGCACGGCGCGCGGTGCGCCCCGGCCCCGCGCCGGGACGGCGTCGAGCCGCGCGGGGAGGGGACTCGCGCGTCGGATGCATCGCCCCTGGGGGCGTCCGTGTGTAGAGTGCCGCCGTGACCACGGTCGTACTGCAGCGAGGTCGAGTTCAGCCGGTCTGGGCCGGCCACCCTTGGGTGTTCGCGCAGGCCATCGCGCGCGTGGACGGGGCGCCGTCCCCGGGCGATGTCGTCGACGTCGTCGACCCCGAGGGGCGCTTCCTCGGCCGCGGCTACTGGTCACCGAAGTCGGCGATCCCGGTCCGCATCGCGACGAGAGACCCGTCGGATCCCCTCGACGGCGCCTCGATCGGACGTGCGCTCGACCGCGCCGCGGCCCTGCGCGCCCGCTTCGGGCTGCCGTCGCCCGAGACGGACGGGTACCGTCTGGTCCACTCCGAAGGCGACGCGCTGCCGGGCCTGGTGGTCGACGTCCTCGGGCGCGTGGCCACCGTGCAGCTGCTGACCGCCGGGATGAAGCGGCGCGAGCAGGACGTCTTCGCGCACGTCGTGCGCGTGACCGGCGCGCGGACCGTCATCGAGGTCGCGAGCGAGAAGGCCCAGGCCCGCGAGGGGTTCGAGGCCACGACGCAGGTGGTGCGCGGGGCGGACCCCACCACGATCCGGTTCCGCGAGCGGGGGCTCGAGATCACGCTCGCCTCCACGATCACGCAGAAGACGGGGTTCTACTTCGATCAGCGAGACAACCGCGCGCTCGTCGAGGGCCTCTCCCGCGGCGCCCGCGTGCTCGATCTCTACAGCTTCGTCGGCGCGTTCTCGCTGTTCGCGGCGCGGGGAGGGGCCGCCTCGGTGCGCGCCGTCGACAGCTCGGCGCCCGCGCTCGCCACGGCCTCGGCGCTCGCGCATCAGAACGGCTTCGATGGGCGGATCTCGTTCGACAAGGCCGACGCGCGCCAGCGGATGCGAGAGCTCGCGGCGGCGAAGGAGCGCTTCGACGTCGTCGTCCTGGACCCGCCGAAGCTGGCGCCCTCCATCAAGGATCTCGAGCGGGCACGGAGCGCGTACCGGCGCCTGAACGCCGACGCGTCGCGTCTCGTCGAGCCCGGCGGCATCCTGGTCAGTTGCTCCTGTTCCGCCGCCATGGTGGCGGACGACCTCATCCGGGCGGCGACGCTCGGAGCCCGGGACGCCGGGCGGGACCTCACCCTCGTGCACTCCGGGCAACAGGGCCACGATCACCCCACGCCGTCGGCGTTTCCGGAAGGTCGTTACCTCAAGAGCGTGTTCTTCCGGGTGACGTGATGCGGCCGATCAGCGACATGGACGGGGAGACCGCGCGCCGGCTCGTGGGCATCGTCTTCGACGTCGACGACACGCTGACGCGGGACGGCGTACTGGAGCGCGAAGCCTTCGAGGCGTTGTGGGCGGTGCGCTCCAAGGGCCTGCCCGCCATCGCCGTCACCGGGCGGCCGCTGGGGTGGGCGGAGGTGTTCGCGGGGACCTGGCCCGTCTCGATGGCGGTCGGCGAGAACGGCGCGGGGTGGTTCTGGAGATCCGGGCGCTCCGTGAAGGGGGGCTTCTTCGATCCGCCCCTCGCGCGCGCGGCGCAGCAGTCGATGCTCGCCCGCATCCGCGCCCGGGTCGCCGCCGTGCTCCCCGACCTGCGCGAGGCGGGGGACGCGGGGCTCCGGCGCTGCGACGCGGCGTTCGACGTCGGCGAGGCCGAGACCGTGTCCGCCGTCGACGTCGCGACCCTCGTGCGGATCATCGAGGCCGAGGGCGCCCGCTCGGTGCTCTCCACGGTGCACGCCCACGCGATGCCCGGCGGGTGGGACAAGGCCACCGGTGCGGCGCGGGCGATGTCGGAGGTTCTCGGGGTCTCGGCGGAGGTGGCGCGGCGCTCGTTCCTCTTCGTGGGCGACTCTCCGAACGACGGCCCGGCGTTCGCGTTCTTCGAGGACAGCGCGGGGGTCTCGAACGTGCACGCCCACGTGGCGGGGTTGCCCGTGCCTCCTCGCTGGGTCGCTGAGCAGGATCGAGGCCGAGGGTTCGCGGAGATCGTGAACGCGTGGCTCTCGCGGAGGGGCGCGTGAACGGCCGGTTCTCGACCCCCGTCGTGCTCGCGATGTCGAGCACCATGATCTTCGTCGGTGTCGTCGCCTACGCGGTCGCACGGACGCCCGGGCAGGTGCGGCAGGAGCGCGTCGCGCGGGCGACCCGCGCAGCGCTGCACACCGACGACCGGACGCCGGAGGCGGCGGCCGAGTCGTTTCTCGACGCGTGGCGGCGCCGCGCGTGGCGCGAGGCGGACGCCCTCGCGGTCGGCGAGGCCCGTGCCCGGGTCGCCACCAAGCGCGAGGCGGACGCGGCGGTGGGGCCGGAGCAGCGCGCCCAGGCGGCGCAGGTCTGGGACGCCCTCGCCTCGGCCCCGCTCGAGGTGCTCTTCGAGCGAAGCGAGGAGCGCGAGGCAGGGCAATGGCTGCTGTCCGGCGTCGCGGCGTACGATTTCGTGGGCCAGCCTTACCGGCGCGAGGTGGAGTTCCTCGTCGCCCCCGTCCGAGCCGACGACGGCACGACACGGTACCGGGTCGCGCGGATGGTTCCCGGGCGGGTCACGACGCCCCTGCCCGACGTGCTCGACCCCGAGGGAGACTGACTCGATGACGCACTCCAAGGACGCGCTGCGCTACGGGAGCGAGGCCCATTACCTCGACGCGCGCCTCTACGACCACGCCTACGCGCGGCGGAAGCACGACGTGCGCTTCTACGTCGAGATGGCCCGCGAGCACGGGGCGCCCGTGCTCGAGCTCGGGGCCGGGAGCGGGCGGGTCGCGCTCGCGCTCGCGCGCGACGGCCACGACGTCGTCGCGGTGGACCGCATGGACTCGATGCTCGACCGCCTCCGCGAGCGCCTCGAGAAGGTGCCTTCGGCGGTGCGAGCGCGGGTCGAGATCGCGCGGGGCGACCTCCGGAAGTTCCGGCTGCGGGGTCGGCGCTTCCCGCTCGTGATCTCGCCGTTCAACGTGTTCATGCACCTGTACTCGCGGTCGGACGTCGAGGCCGCGCTCGAGACCTGTCGCGCGCACCTCACGCCGCGGGGACGCCTGGTCTTCGACGTCCTCAACCCTGATCTGCGCGCGTTCGTTCGCGACCCTCAGCGGGCGTACACGTCACGCCCCATCGTCGATCCGACCACGGGGCGAACGTGGGCGTACAGCGAGCAGTTCCAGTTCGATCCGTGCACGCAGGTGCAGATGGTCACCTCGGTGCTGCGGGACCCCGACGACCCTTCGGACCTCCGCGTGCTGCCCCTGGCGCATCGACAGTTCTTCCCCGCGGAGCTCGAGGCCCTGCTGCACTACAACGGCTTCGAGATCGAGGAGCGCTGGGGCGACTTCTCCCGCGGGCCGCTGGCGGCGGAAGCGGAGTCTCAGGTCGTCGTCGCCCGCGCGCGTCGTCGTCGCTGAGGGCGTCGTCGGGCGCCGCGGGCGGCTTCCCCTGCGCCTGCATCCCGAGGTCGATGGGCCTCATCGGGGCGCGCCGACCCGGGGTTGCGCGCGGCGGACGAACAAGACCATTCGGGAAGGGTCGGACCCTTGGTGGGCCGTTTTCGAAACCATTCGGGAAGGGTCGGACCCTTGGTGGGCCGTTTTCGAAACCTTCCGGGAAGGGTCGGACCCTTCGAGGTCGCGCTCACGGGGCCGGAGTGGACGAACCACGCCCCGCGCATCGCCGCGACGGGGGGCGGGCGAGGACGAGGTGCTCGACGTGTCCTGGGCGCTGCGTGAGGAGGCGGGCCTGCGCAGCATCTCCATCGCCTACCGCGCGGGCGACCCGAACGAGACCCGGGGTCGTGCGCCCGTGACCGCGACGGCGCGCGGGCCGGGTCAGGGGGCGAAGTCGCAGACGAAGTCGGGGTCGCTCAGAGGCGGGGCGAGGACCGTCGCGAACACGGGGTCGAGGTAGTCGCCGTTCCAGGCAGGACGCACGGCGGCGGTCACGTCGACGGAGCCCGTGCACGCCCCATCCCCGTCCACGTCGATGTAGAGCAGCATCAGCGACGCGCCATCGACGGACACGTCGACGGGCTCTTCCCACTCGAACGAGAACGCACCGCCGGTGATGACGGCCTCCCCGCCAAAGGGCATCGACCTGCCGGGGTCGTGCCATACGCGCACGGTCCTGCCCTCGTGCTCGCCGAGGCCCGAGCCCTGCAGACGCACGGAGTGGATCGAGCCGCGAGGCTGCAGGGAGGCGAGGATGCACCCCTCGACGGTCTGATAACAGAGCGGGTCCTCGGCCGCGCATCGGGCGAACGCCGCGCCGACCTCGGAAGGCCACGCGTCGACGTGGACGCCGCAGTACTCGGCGCACATCCGGGGCGAGAAGCACGAGCTCTCCGCGGTCGTCACGCACGCCGTCGCGCAGAAGCCCTCCGGCAGCGCGCCCGTGGGCCCACCGTCCCCGCGGCCCGCGTCGTGGGTCACGCCCGCGTCCGAAGGGGAGACATCGTGGGCGGCGCTGCACCCCGGAAGGACGGACCCGAGCGCGGCCGATGCGAAGCAGACGAGCGCGCCGAGTCTCATGCCATTCCTCCGGGCCTCGAAGGTGGACTCCGCCGACGGCCAGGTCGAGCGCCCCGAGCGCCATGGTCGCCGCCCGTCGACTGCCCGCCACGGGAGGAGACGCCACGTCCGCCGCGCGAGGGGCGCGACGGCGGGGCGAACGTCGAGATCGTCACGCCCGAGCCCGCGTGAAGGCAGGCTCGGTGGCGGCGGTGCGTGCGGTCGGCCTCAGCGATGCGCGTGGGCGCGCGCGCGGTCGAGGGCTTCCTGGACCATCTTCGCGTGCTCGGCCGGATCCTTCCAGCGGAGCTGGCCGGCCTCGGGGAGGAGGTGCAGCGGGTCGAAGTACAGGAAGTACTGACCCGGCTTCACGCGGGGGGCGCTGAACACCGAGATCCCCGTGATGCGGTCGTAGTGCTCGAAGCTGTGGACGACCCGCTTGCCGCCGCCGCCGGGGGCGTCGACGACGAAGGTCGGGGTGTTGAAGCCCGCGGTCGTGCCGCGGACGGCCTTCTCGAGCTGGGCCGCCGTGTCCACCGTGGTGCGGAGCTCCTCGACGCCCTTCACGAGGTCGTGGACGTAGACGTAGTAGGGCTGGACGTTGACGTGCCCGAGGCGCTTGACCAGCACCGTCATCGTCTCGACGGCGTCGTTCACGCCGCGCTGAAGGACGGCCTGGTTCCGGACCGTGATCCCTTCGGAGAAGAGCCGGTCCATCGCCCGCTTGGTGATCGCGGTGATCTCGTTCGGGTGGTTGAAGTGGGTGTGGAGGACCACGTCCTTGGCCATCTTCCGGCCGCGGTGGACCACCTCGACGAGGGCCTTGAACCACTCGTCGTCGGTCAGGATCTTCTGCGGCATCACCGCCGGTCCCTTGGTCGCGAAGCGCATGCGCTGCACGTGCGGGATGTCCAGCAGCCGGTTGCCGATCTCGCGGACCTGGTCGGCGCGCAGGTTGTAGGAGTCGCCGCCCGAGATGACGATGTCCTCGAGCTCCGGGCGGGACGCGACGTAGGCGAAGATGGCGTCCCAGCGCTGGTTGTTCGCCTTCAGCGACAGCTTCTCGAGCTCTCCCTGGTCGACGTCGGGACCGACGGCGTAGCTGCGCGTGCAGAACCGGCAGTAGACCGGGCAGGTGTCGAGCGCGAGAAAGAGGGCCTTGTCGGGGTAGCGGTGCGTGAGCCCTTGCACCGGCGCATCGGCCTGCTCGTTGAGAGAGTCGAACCGAAGGTTCGGGTGATCGGCCAGCCGCGTGCTCCCGAGCGGGATGAACTGCCGGCGGATCGGGTCCTCGTAGGGGTTCTGCCAGTCGATGAGGGCCAGCAGGTAAGGGGACACGCGGACCGCCATCGGCGCCGCGCCGAAGCCCTCCTCGGCGTCCGCGATGACCGCGGGCGACACGAGTCCTTGCAGGGCCCCGAGAAGCTTGTCGACCTTGGTGATGGTCTGCTTCATCTGCCACTTGTGGTCGAGGAAATCGGCCTCGCTGACGCCGGCGTAGGCCGGAATCCGCCGCCAGAAGTCCCCGTCGAGAAGCTGGCGATGGGACAACGTGGACAGGTCCACCGGCGGCTTGGCGGGGCGCTGGACCTCGTTCTTCGGCGTCTCGATGACCTTCAACTGCATGGCGGAGTTCCTTCGGGAAGACGGCGCTGGATAGCACGCGGCCATCATTGGGTCACGACGCGCCGCGGCAAGGAAGTTGACGGCGCGGCGGCGTCGAGCCAACAGGACGAGACCATGTCGAACGTCCACGATCGTATGCTCTTCGTCGTGTCTCCGCCGCGCAGCGGTTCGACGCTCCTGCAGCGCATGATCGGATCGCACTCGGAGGTCTTCACGCACCCCGAGCCGCACCTCGTGACGCCGCTGGCGTACCTCGGCTACCACGACACCGTCGACCGCGCGCCCTACGACCACATCAACTCGGCCGAGGCGATCCGCCTCTTCGTGTCGGGTCTCCCGCGGGGCGAGGAGGACTACCTCGACGCGGTGCGCGCCTACGCCGAGACGATGTACGGCCGGATGCTCGAGCCCTCGGGCAAGCGCTTCTTCATGGACAAGACCCCGGCGTACGGGCTGGTCCTGCCCTTCCTGACGAAGCTCTTCCCGCGCGCGAAGTACGTCGTGCTGACGCGCCATCCCTTGGCCATCTTCTCGAGCTTCGCGAACTCCTTCTTCGACGGCGACTGGGAGCGCGCCCACGCGTTCAATCCGCTGGTCGAGCGCTACGTCCCCGCGCTCGCGCGCATGCTCCGCGAGCGGCCGGTGCCCCTCGTGCACGTGCAGTACGAGACGCTCGTCGCGGAGCCCGAAGCGCAGATGGAGCGGGTGTTCGCGTACATGGGCGTCGAGAACGAGCCCGAGGCGGTCAACTACGGCGAGCGCTTTCAGAGCAAGAAGGGGCCCGGCGATCCGATCTCGGTGAACCAGCACGCGCGTCCCGTGACCGATTCGCTGCACAAGTGGGCGGCGGAGCTCGCGTCGGACCCGGCCAAGCGGGCGCTGGCCGAGCAGATGATCGAGAAGGTCTCCGACGAGGACCTCGAGACGTGGGGCTGGCCTCGGGCGCGCGTGTTCGACGCGCTCCGTTCGGTCGGGGCGGTCGAGGCGCCGCGCCCCGTGCTCAATGCGTACACGCTGCAACGCAAGGTGATGCTCGCGCTGCGCAAGGACATCCACGAGCGACCGCACGGCGCGCTCGTGAAGCGGCTTCGCTACTACTGCGACGTGCTGCTGCGCGATTGAGCCGCAGGGGGGCGGCGCTGGCGGGCGGTCACGGCGCGCGCCTCGTCCGCTTCGGCACGCCCGCGTGCCTCGGAGCCCGTCGTCGCTCGCCACGGTGAAGGTGAGCGGCTCACGCCGGGCCGCGTCGGAGGTGTCCTTCGACCTTCTCGAGCGCCTGCTCGAGGAGGGGGTGCCCCGGCTCCTGCGCGAGCGCATCGAGCAGCGCCCGCCGCGCCGTGGTCAGGTCTCCCGCGCGTGCAGCGCCCTCGGCGCGCGCGAAGAATGCCCGGGCCGACGGTGAGCGCAGGGGCTCGACCCGGGGCCGGCCGGGGACCGGCTCCGGCGCACGCGCCTGCGGACGGGCATCGGTGCGCAGGCGAAGGTCTCCGCGGCCGAGGGCCTCGTCGTACGCGCGCCTCGCGTCGAGGTCGGCGAGCGTCTGCACGGCCTCGCTCCCGCGCCGGTAGATCCGCGTCGCGCGTGCGATCTTCTCCTCCCCTTGCCCGATGAATCGGTCGGGATGGTAGCGCCGCGCGAACGTCCGGAACGCCTTGCGGACGTCCTCCGGGGACACATCCTGCGACACCCCGAGCAGCGTGTAGTAGTCGAGGCGGTCGAGCGCGTCGTCGTCGCTCATGGACGCGTGGCGCGGCGCGCGCCGTCGCGTCCCTGGGCCTGCTCGTGTTCCTGCCGCGCCCGCATGGCGGTGACCTCGTCGTCGTCGAGGCCCCCGCGCAGTTGGATCCGGGTGCGCTGCTCGAGGCCCGTGTCCGCGTCGCGGGCCCTCACGTCGAGCAGGCCGCTGGCGTCGATCGCGAACGTGATCTCCACGTGGACCGTGCCGCGCCGGGCCTTCCTCAGGCCGTCGAGCACCAGGGTGCCCAGGAGCGTGTTCTCGTCGAACAAGGCCCCTTCGCCCTGGCAGATCCGAACTTCGACCGCCTGCTGATCGTCCCGTCCGGTGGTGAAGACGCGCATCCGCTCGGCGGGCAGCGGCGCGTTGCGGGGGATGATCACCTGCCGATACCGCCCGGCCGCCTCGAGGCCGAGGGAGAGCGGCGTGACGTCCATCAGGAGGGGGGCTGCACCGGGCCGCATCGGCAGCGCTCCCCGGTCGATCGTCGCGGGCCGCGCCGCGGCCTGGGGCGCGCCGTCGACCGGAGCCGGCGGCGCGGGGAGCTGCGCCGCCATGGGACGCGAGGGCGGCGTCCTCGGCGGCGGGACGAGGCCGTCGTCCGGACTGGTGAGGGCGCCCAGCGAACCCCACGCGGGCCCACCGACGGGCAGCGACGACGCCCCGGAGGTGCCGCTTGCGAGGGGCGCGAAGGGCTCCGGGAGCGCCGCCACGGGCTGCTGCCCGAGGGGGCGAGCGGGGGCGGGCGCGGGGGGCGAAGGCGCCCCGACGGCGATGATCGGCCCGGCCCGCACGGCGACCACCTCCGAGCCTGGCGCCCCCGGCGCGGCGGCCCGTGGGCTGACCGCGCTCCGGCCGACGAGGGTGTCGAGCGGGTCGTCCAGGGTCAGCAGGCCGCGCTCGGTGCCCACCCCGATGCTGACCGGCGGCGAGAGGATCGTGACCGTCGAGTCCTCGGTGACGCCCGACGCGGACGGAGTCGCGCTGACGCCCGACGCGGACGGACTCGCGGTGACCCCCAACGCGGACGGAGTCGCGGTGGGCGGACGGAACGCGGGCGGGGCGCTGGGCACCGAATCGCGCTGCTGGTCGGGCGCGAACGCCGGCTGGCGCGGCATCGGCGCGCTCGGGGTGGGCGCCGGCGCCCGCGAGGGGGCCCTCGGCTTCGGTCGGGGGACGGCGGACGAACTCCGCGGCCGCTGGCTGCCGGCGAGCGTCCACCCGTGGATGGCGGCGCCCTGGGCGACCACCAGGTCGGGATCGATGTCGGTCCGGGGCGCGCGCTCGAAGAAGCGCTCGACCATCGAGCGCACGAGCGGCATCCGCGTCGAACCGCCGACCAGGACCACGTCCGTGACCTCCCTCGGCCTGCGGCCGGCCTCTCGCAGAGCTTCGCGCACCACGTCGAGGGAACGCTCGACGAGGGGCCGCGCGAGCTGCTCGAGCTCCGCGCGGCCCATGCGAAATCGGAAGCTGCGCGGCTCGCCGTTGGGCGCCTCGAAGAACTCCTCGATCGACAGCTCCGCCTCGGGTGCGGACGACAGCTCGCACTTGGCCCACTCGGCGGCTGCCCGCAGCCGCTCCATCGCCTGCGGGTCGTTCCGGGCGTCGAACCCATGCTCCCGGTGGCAGCGCTCGGCCATCCGGTCCGAGATCGCGAGGTCGATGTCGTCGCCGCCGAGGAAGGTGTCGCCGGCGGTCGAGACCACTTCGAGCACGTCCCCGTCGAGGTCGAGCATCGTGATGTCGAACGTGCCGCCGCCGAGGTCGTACACGGCGACCGTGCCGGGCTGCTCGCGCCCGTAGCCGTACGCGAGGGTCGCGGCCGTGGGCTCGTTGAGGACGCGGAGCACCTCCAGGCCCGCCACCTTGCACGCCGCGCGGGTCGCGCTGCGCTGCAGCTCGTTGAAGTTGGCGGGGACCGTGACCACCGCTTGCTGGCAGGTCTCGCCCAGAGACTCTTCCGCGATCTGGCGAAGATGCCGCAGCACCATCGCACTGATCTCGGGCAGGGCGTACGTCCCGCGCCGGACGCGCACGTGAACGCCCCCGGTCTTGCCGGGTTCGAGGACGAAGGGCGAGCGTGTGAGCGCGCGCTGCACCTCCGGGCTCGCGAAGGGGCGGCCGAGGAGGCGTTTCACGGAGTAGACCGTGTTGCGCGCATCGACGAGCCTGCGCATCCGGGCGTCGTGCCCGACGATCGGAGGACCGATCTCGGGGAACGAGACGCACGACGGGATCAGTCGGCGCCCGAGAGAATCCGAGAGCACCCGGGCGGAGGTGCCGTCGGCCACGGCGAGCACGGAATTCGTCGTGCCGAGGTCGATGCCGAGGATGGGGCGAAACTCACCCATGGTGTTCGGCTCTCCAGGAGGTCGGGTGGATGGCGGCGTGGGGGCGAACGAAGCGGTGGAGGATCAAGCGGGGAGGCCGGGGGCGATGACCCCGGGGGCGATGACCGCGGGGGCGATGACCCCGGGGGCGATGACCTCGGCGGACGTGCGGCGCAGGGCCAATCAGATCAAGGCCGGGGACCCGCGCATGCCCCCTCGCAGGTCTGCACGATGTGCCCGTCGGGCCGCATGAACAGGTCCATCTGCTCGATGGCCGCCGGGGCCCTGCGGACCCCTTCGTGGGCGTCGTTGTCGCCGCCGGGATCCCGGGTCCCCAGCGGCAGCACGGGCACCCCGTCGATGTCGTAGATGACGAGCGCGTCCTCTCCGAGGATCTCTCCCCGGGCCGCGCTCAGGGCGGGCATGCCGTAGGGGACGGCGACCGTCGGGGTCAGCGAGGACACGTAGCCGATGCCCATCGTCCGCGCGGCGATCTCGGCGCTCACGTTGGGCACCTGCGCGTCGTCGCGCCCGACCTGAAACAGCACGTGCTTGGGGGGGGTCAGGCCGTCGGGGCACACGTCGGGCGCGCAGGGCAGGGTGTCCCGCACGACGTGTCCCGCGAACGTCGACGGCTCGCCGAGGTCCCACTGGGACTGCGCCATCTGCATGATCATCGCGCGCTGGAGCGGGTCCGGGTAACCGTTCGCCATGACCGACCCGTAGACCCTCCAGTTCACCGAGCGCGGGATCATCACCGAGTAGCTCATCCCGCCGACGCCGATGACGAAGCGCGATGCGTCCACCGCGAGGCCGGCGAGCGCGAGCCCCATGATGCCGCCCTGGCTGTTGCCGTAGTAGTAGATGGAGCCGTCGGCGATGGCGGGCGCCGATCCCCCCGACGTCCGCGGGATCTGCAGCTCGGGGAGCGCGGCGCAGCCGCCGCCCACGAAGCTGCGGTGCAGCGCCACGTGGTTCACCAGGCTCTGACCGAGCCGCTCGCTCGTCGTCGCGAACTCGCCGAAATTCTGGAGGGTGAGCGCCACGCGCGCGACGTCGTCGCCGGACATGCCCCACCAGTCGATGCCGACGCCGACCATCTCGAGCGTCTGCATCGCACTCCGGAACCACCCTGCGTGCGTCTCGTAGCGGTCGCCGAACAGACCGTGACCGTAATCGACGAGCCTCGCGGGCTCGCCACCCGCGGCCACGCGGTCGTGCACGCTCATCGGGATGCTGACGACGAAGGGCACGTCGGCCCAGCCGTTCTGTTCGGGGACGCCGTCCGCGCCGCGGTGGATGCGCCCCTCGGCGTAGTCCATCGGATCGGTGCCCTCGAGGAAGAGAGGCACGCGCACCGTTCCGTCGACCCGGCGCCACACGTCGGGCTCCGGCATCGCTTCCATGGAGGTCACCGTGCAGCGCGGGCCGGTGTCGGCCTCGACCGCGCGGAGCGCCGCATCGCGCATCGTGACGCTGTCACCCCACAGCGCCTCGCCCGACGAGGTCTCGAAGTCCCACGCTTGAAGCAGCGTCGAGCGCTCCACGCCGGCGGCCTCGAGGTGCGAGAAGACGTCGTCGAAGTGCGCGCGACGGGCCTCGAGATCGCTCGACTCCGGAAGCGGCGTCCCGTCCCGGAGCGCGGCGAAATAGGCCCCGGCCTGCACCGGGGTCCCGTCCGCGTGCCGCAGCGAGCGGATGGCGACCACGTAGCGGTGGCGCTCCGCCAGCCGCGTGGCCGGCCGCAGATAGAGCGGGCGGCGCGACGGATCCGCGTCGGGCCAGGTGTCGACCTCGGCGAAGTGCGCAACGGGCATGTTCGTCTCGGCGTCGAGGATCACCGTCGGCGAGTCCGAAGCGAGGCTGTCGTCGATGTGCAGCTCGTCGGGCAGGTTCGAAGGATCGAGATCGCCGCCGGCGAACGCCGTGATGATCGACGTCGCCGGGCTGAACCCGTCGAAGCGCGAGAAGAGCTCGGGCGTGATCCGGATCCGACCGCGCCGGTTGGCCGGCATGGCGGCCTCGGGGATCGAGATCCGTCGGCCGGTCGCCGTCTCCGGGTCGTCGACCAGGTAGCGGCTCGAGGGCCAGGGGAGCAGGCAGTCCATCGGGCTGATGTTCTCGCACTCCGGCGGGAAGGCCGGTGCCGCGACGCCGCCGCCATCGGGCGCGTTGCCTGCATCGGATGGGGAGCCCCCATCGCCGCACGCGGTCGTTCCGAGGGCGACCGTGCCGAGAGCGAGCATGCAGAGCGTGACGTGAGCACGCGCGAGGGACGTCGTTCGCATGGCCGGCATCTTACGCCGGTCGGCCCTCGCATGGAACGACCTCGGCGACACGGGAGGCCGCGGCGGTGGAGGGAGGCGGTCCTCGTCGAAGATGGGCGGGACAGGGATCGAACCTGCGACCGGCGATGTGTAAAACCGCTGCTCTGCCGCTGAGCTACCCGCCCGGGTGTCTCACCGAGCACGCCTCCCGGAGGCGCCGACACGCGGGTGGATGGACCGCGCGGACGGCGCCGTGGGACGGCGGCCCGTCGAACGTTCACTGCTGGATGACGGGACCCTCCACGGTCGGGACGACGGCGGGCGCAGGGACGTTCGACCCGTCCACCAGCTCGCCGAAGGCGTACTCCATCGGGCGCACCCTCGTGCCGAACACCGCCTCGGGATCGGAGAGGACGAGCGCCTCCCGGAGGACCTCGTCCATGTGCTCGACCAGGACGACCCGCATCGAGCTGAGCACCCGCTTGGGGATCTCCCGCAGGTCCTTGCGGTTCTCGCGGGGGATCACGATGGTCTGGATGCCCGCCCGGTGCGCGGCGAGGGTCTTTTCCTTCAGACCGCCGATCGGCAGGACGCGGCCTCGGAGCGTGATCTCGCCCGTCATGGCGACCGTTCGACGCACGGGGACCTTCATCAACGCGCTCGCGATGGACGTCGCGATCGTGACGCCAGCGCTCGGGCCGTCCTTCGGGACGAATTCCGGGAAGTGCACGTGCACGTCGACGTGCTGGTGGAAGTCCTCCGGCTTGCCCTCGCTCGCGCTCAATCCGAGCATCTGCTGCCGCGACCGGATGTAGCTCATCGCCGCCTGCGCGGACTCCTGCATGCCCTTCTCGAGCAGGCCGGTGATGACCAGCTTTCCCTTGCCGGCGACAACGCTGACCTCGCACTCGAGCAAGGTCCCGCCGTACGTCGTGTACGCCAGCCCGTTGGTCAGCCCGATCTCGTCGTGGTCGCTCGTCTTGGTCGAGTGGTACTTCGGCGCGCCGAGGTACTGAGGAACGTTCTTCGCGGCGACGCGGTACGTCAGGCCGGCCTGGCCGTGCTGCGTGTCCTTCACGACCTGCCGCGCGATCTTCCGGCAGATGCTGCCGAGCTCGCGCTCCAGGTTCCGGACGCCGCTCTCCTTCGTGTAGTGGTGGATGACGGTGCGGATCGCGTTCTCGGTGATCTCGACGTTCGCCGACTCGAGCCCCGCGTCCTGCCGTTGCCGGGACACCAGATATCGCACCGCGATGTTGAGCTTCTCGAACTCGGTGTAGCCGCTGAGTTCGATGA
>CAIKNO010000815.1 GCA_903828805.1 uncultured Sandaracinus sp.
CCCGCCGCAGCCGAGCCCGCCGCCGCAGCCGAGCCGGCAGCAGCCGCAGTGCCCTCGCCGACGCCCTGAGCGCCAGGTCCAGAGGCTTCGCGGCCGACCCCGCCTGCATCCCTTGCAGCGCGGGGTCTTTCGTTGGCGGGAGCCTCGACGGTGACCGACCGTGTCGCCGCCCCGCGGTGCGCGGAGGCGATCGCTGGCCCCACGAGGGGCGTCAATCCGCGTCAGGCTTCGTCGAACCCGAGCGGCAGTCCCGCATCGAGGCGCGCGAGGGCGCGGTGGGCCGTCTCCACATAGCGGGCGTGCCCGTGCTCGGCAGCCATCCGCAGCAACTCCCGCAGCCCCGTGCGGGAGTCCTCCGTCATGCCGCGCGCCTGGTCGATCATCGCCAGGTAGTACCGCCCCTGGAGCAAGTGCCAGACGTAGCCTTTCGCCGCGTCGAATTCGTTGGCCTGAACGACGTGCCGGCGCCCCTCGTCGCTGCCGAAGCGCATCGCGTCGATGAACCCCAGGATCCTCAGGTTGCTCATCATCAGCGAGTCGAAGCCGTGGTCGCGTGAGAGTTCGAACGAGTAGCGGAGCGACGCGAACGCACGTTTCGAATCGCCCAGCCTCACGAGCGCATCGCCGATGTTGTGTGCATTCACGGCCGCCTCGTGCACGAGCCCGTACTCCTTGGCGAGGTCGCGCGCGCGCGTGGCGGTGTCGACCGTCGCCTCGTAGTCGCGCGAGAAGTAGTGAACGAGCGACTCCATCTTCAGCAGTTCGCACTCCGTGAACGGGTCGAGGCGCTCACCCGCGAGCCTTCGCGCGTCGGTCAGCCCGTCGAGGGCGATGGCCCGATCACCGAGCGATGCATAGGCCAGCGCGAGCGGGACGAGGCATCGGACCTGAGCGTCCGGGTCGGACAGACGCACCGACAGCGCACGCGCATGCTCGAACGCCGCGATCGCATCCCGATGCTGTCCGAGGCGCATGGAGCCTTCGGCGCGCGCGAGCGTGATGTCCCGCTCCAGCACCGAGTCGGCGAGCCGAAGCGCGATGCCCTCCGCCCGCGCGAGCCACTTGCGCCCTTCCTCGACGCGGTGCGCCGCGACCAGCAACCGACCGCGCAGCAGGGCGAAACGGGCGACCCAGCCGTCTTGCTCGAGTCCCTCGGCCAGCTCGACGGCCCGCAGCATGCGTGACGCTCCGTGCTCGAGCGCCCTGCCCTTCCAGCAGATCTCACCGACCCTTCGATACAGGGCGAGCATACGATCGCGGTCCGGCACGGGCAGCTGCGCGAGGACCTCGATGGCCTTCTCGAACATCCGCGAGGCGGACTCCGTCGCGAACTCCGACGCGAGCCGCTCGCCCGCGCGGACGAGGCAGTCGACCGAGCGAACGCGGTCACCGGCCTCTCGCCAGTGGGCTGCGAGACGCTCGGCGAGTTCGTCGAGGCGCTGCGGGTAGAGCGCCTCGAGGGCCGCCGCCACCGCGCCGTGGATCGCGCGCCGGGCTTCGAGGGTGAGCCCCTCTCGAACGACCTCGCCGAAAAGCTCGTGGGCGAACGAGAAATCGCTCATCCCCGCCCGGACGATCAACCCCCGGCCCTCCAGCACCGTGAGCGAGCCGAGCACGGCCGCCGCCTCTTCCGCCGTCACGCGCGCCAGCAGATCGACCGAGAAACGGGGCCCTGCGACGGACGCTATCTGCAACAACTGTCGGTCGGCCACGCCCACGCGCGCCAGGCGCGCACCGACCAGACCACGAAGCGTCTTGGGAACGCCGACGTCCGCGACCTCGGCGCGATACTCGACCCCTCCCGGCGTGATCTCGAGCGCGCCGGTGTCGAGCAGTGCCTTGACGTACTCCTCGGCATAAAGCGGATTTCCGCCGCTCTTGACCGCCACGTCGCGCACCAGTTCCGGCGGCACCTCGTCGGCCGAAAGGCGCGCCGCGACGAGCTTCGAGACCTCGTCGTCGGACAGATGCCCCAGGTCGATCTCGTGCTTGGCGACCGCCGCGTCACGCCACGCGAACGCGACCCCGGGCCGATGCGCGAGCACGACCGCGATGCGGGCCCTGCGACCGTCGAGGACGAGCGACTCGAGCAGCGCGAACGACTCGGCATCCAGCGACTCCGCGCTGTCGAACGCGAACACCGTGAGCCTGTCCTGCGCGAGCTTCATGGCCATGCGGCCGACGGCCGACCGGAGCAGCGGCCCCGAGGGGGACACGCCTTCGCTGGTCTCGAGGCCGAGCAGCGCCGAGATGGCCGACACGTCCGGCTGCGCCAGGCCGAGCTCGCGCAGGCGCTGAACCTTCGGCAACGCACTCTCGTCGGCGTCGAGTTCTTCGAAGCCGAGCACCACGCGCAACATCTCCTGCATGCCGCTGTAGGGCATGGCGCGCGTGTGCCGGGGACAGGTGGCGATGTGGATGCCCACGTCATGTCCGCCGAGCTTCAAGCGCCGGCGGGTCTCGAGGATCAAGCGGGTCTTGCCGGACCCCGCTTCACCCGCCACCGAGAGCACCTTGACCTTGCCGCGGTTCGCGAGCGCGAGGAACTCCCCGATCTGCCGCAGCTCGTCCTTCCGCCCGACGAATCGCCCCGACGCCTCGTGGGCGGACGCCTCCTCCGTGACCAAGATGCCGGCGCCCGAACCATCCCCGAGCGGCGCGGTGCGGAAGGAGGCGGACAGTGACTTGCGCACCGCGGCGGAGACCAAAGGCTGGCCCGGTGTCGCCCGGCGGCACAACGCATCCGCCTCGGACACCAAGGCGTCGAGGGCCGGCCCCGAGAGCAGCTGCCCACGGAGGTCCAGCAAGGCGTGACCGGAGTGAAGGGCCGTCGCAATCCTCGGCTCGCCGTCGGCCTCCAGCCCCATCGGGCGTGCGAGGCGAAGCGCACAACGCGCCGCGGCGTCCGTATCGCGCTCCTCCGAGTCGCCGGCTCCGAACAGCCAAGCGGACGCCGGTCCCTGGGAAACGCCGTCGCACGGCACGCCACCAAAGCGCTCCGCGGCGCGCTCGATACGCTCACGCGGCAGGCCGCGTCCGTCGCTCGATCGGACCACGAGGACCGTGAGTTCGCGCTGCTCCTCGTTCGGGAGCGCCACCCCGGTGACCGCCCGCCGCGGAGCGTCGACATCGCCGCTCGCTCGGACCGAATTCCGCCCACGGGCGCGGCCCGAGGGAACCTCGACGGGCGTCTTGTCGGGGTTCGAGGCCTGTCGCCTCCCCTCGGTCGCGAAGTCGGCGCGAAGTCGCGCCGCGTCCCGCTCGAACTCCCCTGCGGCCCCGGCTTCGCGCAAGGCCTGAAGGTACGCCGCGAGGTCGTGCCCACCGACCCGGCGACCGCTGGAGTAGAGAAACTGCACGAGTTCCTCGTAGAGCCGGCCCGCGTTCGCATGGCGCTCGCTCGGATCCCACGCGAGCGCCCGGTCGACGATGGACGCGAGCTCCTCGGGGACGCCAGGACACACCGACCGGATCGGCGGAACCGCCTCGTTTCGGACCCGGCGCTGCGTCTCGTACGGCGAGCCCGCATCGCACGGGTTCTGGCCGGCCAAGCACTCGAACAACACGATGCCGAGCGCGTAGAGATCGCTGCGGGCATCGACGGTCAGGCCGTTCGCCTGCTCGGGCGACATGTACGCGTACTTGCCCTTGACCACGCCGTGGTCGCTCTCGTCGAAGCTCGTCCGCGCCCGTGCGATGCCGAAGTCGGTGAGCTTCACTTCCCCTTCGAACGAGAGCAGCACGTTCTGCGGCGAGACGTCGCGGTGAACGATCTGCAGCGGCTTCAAGTTCGAGTCGCGACGCCGGTGCGCGTAGTCGAGCCCCTTGGCGAGCTCGCTCACCACGAACACGGCGAGCTCCTGGGGCATGGGGGCCCCGTGCAGCGCCGCGCGCTGGAGGATCGTCGCGAGGTCCAGACCGGCGACCAGCTCCATCGCGATGAAGAAGCTGTCCTCGGCGCGCCCGAGATCGAACACCTGCACGATGTTGGCGTGCGACAGCGTGACCGCGATCTTCGCCTCGTTGATGAACATCTCGACGAATCGAGGGTTCTGACTCAGTTCCGGCAGGATCCTCTTGATGACGAGGATCTTCTCGAACCCCTCGACGCCGTGGGACTTCGCCTTGAATACCTCCGCCATCCCGCCCCGCGCGAGCAGGTCGAGGAGCTGGTACTTGCCGTAGAGGACAGGGAAGGCGCCGGCCATGAAGTCCAAGGCGTGCGAGGCGAACCATGCGCCTGCGTTGCCACGGGAGTGTAACCGAAACGTCGCTCGGGCGGAGGTCGCTCCGCGCGCGGGCGAACCCCGCCGCTCGAGGGGTCAGTGGTGAAGCGAAGAGGCGGCCGTGGCTTCGTCGTCGAGGAACTGCAAGCGATGCAGTCGGGCGTACAGTCCACCCTGCGCCACGAGGGACTCATGGGTGCCGGACTCCGCCACGCGGCCCCGGTGCATGACGACGATCCTGTCGGCATGCCGGATGGTCGACAGACGATGCGCGATCACGATCGAGGTCCGCCCCTTCATCAGCACCGACACCGCGCGCTGCAGCCGATGCTCGGTCTCCGAGTCGACGTTCGCCGTGGCCTCGTCGAGGACGAGGAAAGGCCGGTCGAGGTAGAGGGCGCGCGCGAACGCGAGCAGCTGGCGCTCCCCCGCGCTGAAGTTGCCTCCGCGCTCGTCGACCCGGGCGTCGAGACCTCCCCTCGTCTCGATGGCGCGCCATGCCCCGACCTGCTCCAGCGCGTCGAGGGCCCTCACTCGGTCCGCCGCTGGCGCGAACGCGGTGACGTTGTCGAGCACGGTCCCCGCAAAGAGGAACACGTCCTGCGGCACCACGGCGAACCGCGCACGCAGCGCGTCCCGAGGCACCGAGCGCACGTCGGCGCCATCGATCCGTACGCACCCCTTCGTGACGTCGTAGAGGCGCAACAGCAGCGCGGCGAGGGTCGTCTTGCCGGCCCCCGTCGCCCCGACGAACGCCACCGTCTCGCCCCTCCGGATGCTGATGTCGAGGTCCGCGAGGACGGGGTGGCCGGTCCGGTAGGCGAACTCCACTCCGCGGAACGAGATCGCCACGTCCTCGGCATCGGCGGGCAACTCCGGCACCGCGAGGCCTTCGGGCGCATCCTCCTCGCCTTGGTCCAGCAGGGCGAACACACGCTCGGCGGCGGCCAACGAGCCCTGCAGGATCCCGAGCTTCTGCGAGAGGTCCCGCACCGGAACGAAGAAGCGCTGGATGTAATCGTAGAACGCGACGGCGGTCCCCACGAACATCGCCGCCTGCACCGGCTCGAGCAGGCCGCTCTGAACCGACGCGTACCAGAGCACGAGGGCCACCGTCACCGCGGAGATGGACTCGACCACCGAGTAGAGGAGCGCGTCCATCCGGATCGACCGGTAGTTCGCATCGCGGTGCGCCGCGTTGATCTCGCGGTACTCCGCCGCGCATTCCGCCTCCCGGCCGAACGCCTGAACGATCGAGATCCCCTGAACCTGCTCGCCGACGAAGGCATTCAACTGCGCCACGGTCGCGCGGATCTCACGGTAGGCGTCGCGCATCCGCGACCTGATCCGGTTCACGATGAACCCGAGCGGAGGCAACGCGCAGCAAACGATCAGCGTCAGGCGTGCGTCGAGCCAGAGCATCACGGCGACGATGCCGCCGAGGGTCAACAAGTCAGCGACCGCGAGGACCGCCCCGGAGGCGAAGAGTTCGCCCATCGCATCCGAGTCGTTCGTGACCCGGGTCACGACGCGCCCGACCGCGGTCCGGTCGAGGTAGGACAGCGGAAGCCGCTGCACCTTCGCGTACGTGGCCGCGCGAAGGTCGGCGATCGTGCGCTGTCCCGCGAGCTGTAGGGCGAACATCTGAGCGAAGCGCGCGACGAAGTCGACGAGCACCGCCGCGCCGAACCACATCGCGACCTGCCGCAGCTCCGACTCGCTCTGCTGCACGAGCGCCGCCTGGATCGCCGCGCGCTTCAGCAGAGGCTGCAGCAAGCCGACGAGCGCGGTGACCGGGACCAGAAGAAACGCGACGACGAAGGGCGCGAGGTGC
>CAIKNO010000816.1 GCA_903828805.1 uncultured Sandaracinus sp.
CCATCGAACAACGCGCTCCCATCGAACAACGCGCTCCCATCGAACAACGCGCTCCCATCGAACAACGCGCTCCCATCGAACAACGCGCTCCCATCGAATCCGCTCGGCGACCCGTCGGCCCCTCGAGAGCCCTCCCCGAACCCTCGCGACTGATAGCAGCCGGAAGCGCCCCCGAGCACCGTCCACAACACGATGAACGACCGGAGCGCGCGGACCGCAGGCGGCGACATCGGCGGAGCCTAGCAGTTCCGGCGAGCGCGCCCGCGCACACCGAACACACGGGGCGCCCGGACAACCCTGGCGGGCGGGCTATGCTCCGCCGCGATGACCGCCGAGTTTCGCTCTCTCGCCCTGTCGGACGCGCTCGTGGAGATCACGGGCGAGCTCGGGTTCACGACGATGACGCCGATCCAGGCCAGAGGCATCCCCGTGCTCCTCGCGGGTCAGGATCTCATCGCGCAATCGCGCACCGGAACCGGAAAGACGGCCGCGTTCGTCCTGCCGATCTTGCAGGGCTTGGACCTGGACGACCGTGTGCCGAGCGCCCTCGTCCTCTGCCCGACGCGCGAGCTGAGCGCCCAGGTCGCGCGCGAGTTCCGGAAGTTCGGCCGTCGTCATGCAGGCCTGCGCGTGCTCGTGCTCTGCGGCGGAGAGGCGCGGAGGCCACAAGCGACCGCGCTCGGCGAAGGAGCCCACGTGATCGTGGGCACCCCGGGGCGCTTGCTCGACCATCTGCGGCGCGGCGACCTCGACCTCGGGCGCCTCCGCACGGTCGTCCTCGACGAGGCCGACCGGATGCTCGACATGGGGTTCGAGGAGGACATGCAGTCGATCCTCGCCGCGGTCCCCGCGCGGCGTCAGACGGCGTTCTTCTCGGCCACGTTCCCGTCCTCGATCCAGGCGATGAGCCGCAAGCATCAACGTGCCCCCGTCCAGGTGAAGATCGAAGAAGACGGTGTCGTGCCGGGCGAGCTCCGGCACCTCGCGTCGATGGTCGAGCCCGAGCACAAGCTCGAGGCCCTGCGCTGGGCGCTCGGCGCCTACCCGCATGCATCTGCCCTCGTGTTCGCGAACTTCAAGGCGTCGGTCGCCACGCTCGTGAACGCGCTGACCGCGATGGGATCGAGCGCGGATGGACTGCACGGGGACCTGGAGCAGTTCGACAGGGATCGCGTCCTGGCGAAGTTTCGGAATGGAACCACGCGGGTCCTCGTCGCCACGGACGTCGCCGCACGCGGCATCGACGTCGCGGGACTCGACCTGGTGATCAACTACGAATTCCCGACGAAGCCGGAGGTCTACATCCACCGCGCGGGGCGCACCGGCCGCGCCGGCAAGGACGGGGTCGCGCTCTCGTTCGTGACGTCGACCGAGCGGGCACGGCTCGACGCCGTCGAGGTCCTGCTCGGGGCCCCCCTGTCGAGGGTGAAGCGCACGCGCCCCGAAGGTCCGGAGGCGCCGTCCTCACAGCCCGTCGCGCAGGCCGCGGCGATGGACACGCTGCGCATCGGAGGCGGGCGGAAGGCCAAGATTCGCCCCGCGGACATCCTCGGCGCGCTGACCGGGGAGGCCGGCGGCCTCGCGGGCAGCGACATCGGCAAGATCGAGATCCACGACGACTTCTCGTACGTCGCGGTCGCGCGCACCGTGAGCCGTCAGGCCGCTCGAAGCCTCTCCGACGGCAAGATCAAGGGCCGGAAGTTCCGCGTGGCGATCGAGCGGTAGCGAGGCTCGCCTTCCTGCCGAGCGACGCGATAGAGTGTCGCGATGAAGGAGAAGATCGCCGTCCTCGGCTCGGGTTCGTGGGGCACGGCCCTGGCAAGATCCCTCGCCGACAAAGGCCACGAGGTGCGGCTGTGGAGCCGGCGCCCCGCGCAGGCCGCGGCGATGCAGACCTCGCGGACCAACCCGGATTATCTGCCCGGGATTCGTCTGCCGGACACGCTGCGCGCCACCTCCGACCTCCCGGACGCGCTCGAAGGCGCCGGCCTCGTGCTCTCGGCCGTGCCCACGCACGGGCTTCGCCAAACCCTGGATCAGGCCGCCCCCTTCCTCCCCGCCCATGCGCCCATCCTGAGCGCGACGAAGGGCATCGAGGAGTCCTCGTTGAAGCTGGTGAGCGGCATCTTCGAGGATCATCTCCCCGAGGAGCGGCACGGACTGCTCTGCTACCTCGGGGGTCCGAGCTTCGCCAAGGAGGTCGCCCTGGGTATGCCGACGGCCGTCGTGGTCGCGTCGGCTCGGCCCGAGAGCGGCACGCGGTGGCAGGAGGCGCTCGCCTCGGAGCGCCTCCGTGTCTACACGACGGACGACGTGGTCGGGATCGAGCTCGGCGGGGCGCTGAAGAACGTCATCGCGATCGCCGCCGGCGTCGGTGACGGTCTCGGGTTCGGTCACAACACCCGGGCCGCCATCATCACCCGTGGCCTGGCCGAGATCACCCGACTTGCGGTGAAGCTGGGTGCCCACCCGCTCACGCTGTCCGGACTCGGCGGGATGGGAGATCTCGTCCTCACCTGCACCGGCGATCTCTCGCGCAACCGGCGGGTCGGCCTCGAGCTCGGCGCGGGCAAGACGCTCGAGCAGATCTTGGCGGGGATGAATCAGGTGGCCGAGGGCGTCCGGACCACGCGCAGCGCCCACGACCTCGCCCGACGCGAGGGCGTGGAGATGCCCATCGTCGACGCGATGTACCGCATCCTCTACGAGCATCAGGCGCCGCTCGAGGCCACGGTCGAGCTGATGTCACGACGCAGCCGGGCCGAGCGGGACTGAGCCCGGACGCCGGTTCGAGTCTGCCCCTGGCCCCACCGGAGTCGCGCCCCCCGTGATCTCGAGAACGCGGCTCGTGTCCTTCGTGCTCCTGCCCTCGGTCGCGGTCGCCGCGGGGGTGCTGGCGTACTTCTCGACGCACTCCGCGCTGCAGTTCGCCCGCGAGACCCAGCAGTCGGTGCTCTCGTCCACGCTGGCCCTCGTCGACGAGAAGGTCGAACGGATCGAGCAGCAGATCATCGAGGCCGACGAGGCGGTGTTCGGCCTGGTCGATCTCGAGGACCCCGCCGCCGTCATCGACGCCTGGCCGCCGGTCGCGGAGCGACTCTCGCCGTCGATCCGGGCGCTGCTCGTCCTCGACGAGAACGGCGCGCTGCTGGGCGATGCGTGCCGCTGCACGGCCGAGGAACGTCGGCTCTTCTTGCGGCTGTTCATGGACCGTGTGCGGCCGGAGCTCGACCTCGGTCAGGAGCCGACCCGGGTCCTGCGTCACCACCACCAGACCCACGACGGGCAGAGCTACCTGTTCAGCACGCGGGTCGAGCGACACGGCGGGCGGAAGCGCTATCTCATCGCCCACCACGACACCGGCTTCCTCGTCCGTGTCGTGTTCCCCGAGGTCTTCGGGGCGGCGGACGCTCGGATCCGGTCGAACGTCGTCGATGACGACGACCATCTCGTGTTCGGACAATCGCGGATCGCGCGGGCCGGGGACTACCTCGTCAGCCGACGCTTCCCCACGACCCTCTACGCGTGGCGGGTCCAGATCGCGCCCACGCAGGCCCCGGCGCTGGTGAGTCGAGGGCGCGAACGTGCCTACTCCGAAGCCGCGCTGGTCGCCCTGTCCTTCGCGGTGGTGCTGCTCGGCGTCGGTTTCCTGCTCTATGCCGCGGAGAAGGAGGCCCGCCTCAACGCGTTGCGTTCGGAGTTCGTCGCGAACGTGAGCCACGAGCTGAAGACACCCCTCTCGGTCGTGCGGATGTTCAGCGAGATGCTGATGACGGGGCGGGTCCGCGACGAGGGCAAGCGAACCCAGTACCTGCAGATCATCGCGCGCGAGAGCGAACGGCTCAGCGGGCTCATCGACAACGTGCTCGATTTCTCCGCGCTCGAACGAGGCAAGCAAGTCTACGAGATGAGGGACGGCGACCTCCCCGACGTGGTGGCCCGCGCGATCGAGACGTTTCGCTATCGGCTCGAGAAGGACGGAGTCGAGCTGACCCTCGCGGTCCAGGGCGCGCTGCCACCGGTCCGCTTCGATGAGCAGGCGATCCTGCTGGCGGTCATCAACCTGCTCGACAACGCCGTGAAGTACGGCGAGGGAACGCCCGTCGAGGTGCGCGTCGAGGTCGGTCGCAGGCACGCCTACGTGCGCGTCCGGGACCACGGCCCGGGCATCCCCATCGAGCACCATCGCCGGGTGTTCGAGCGTTTCTACAGGGTCCGCGGGGGCGGGGCGCCCACGCGGGGGTCCGGCATCGGTCTCTCGCTCGTGAAGCGGATCATCGAGGCCCATCGCGGACGCGCGTGGATCGAGAACGCAGAGGGCGGTGGTGCGCGGGTCACCCTCTCGCTCCCGTTCGCCGCGTTCGCCGGACGCGACGCGGGCACGTTCTCGAACTGGCGCGCAGGGTCCGACGGCGCCGAGTCCACTGCCGATCCCGGCCCGGCTGCAGGGCAGGCGCCCCGCGACGACGACGCCACGACG